>JBDTTD010000119.1:0-7849 GCA_039930805.1 Gemmatimonadales bacterium
TGAGCTGCACCGCTGGCCGGAGGAACGGGCCAAGAAGAAGGCGGGGGAGATCTACGAGACCCTGCTCCGCATCTTCGAAATCGCCCGCCGGGAGCAGATCCCCACCTATCGCGCGGCAGACCGCCTCGCCGAACAGCGAATCGCCGCCGTGGGTGGACTGGACCGGATGTGGATGGGGGGGAGGAAGTAGGCGGGGCAGCGGGCGGCGGGTCAGGAAACCAGAAGCCTCAGCGATTCCTATTGACAAATAGCGGTCCGTTCGTTGCGCTGCCGCTCTAATTGCCCTGCCGCCCCGCTGCCCCGCTGCCCCGCTTTACTGTACATTACCTTCAAATGGCCGAAGTCATTCCCATCGGATCGGACCACGCCGGCTTCCAGTTGAAGGAGCGGTTGGTTGAGGAGTTACGGGCGCTCGGATACGAGCCGCTGGACCTGGGCACCCACAGTCCTGACTCCACCGACTATCCGGATTTCGCGCATAGCGTCGCATCCAAGGTGGAGGACCACGACGTGAGCCGTGGGGTGCTGCTGTGCGGAACCGGACTGGGGATGTCGTATGCTGCCAACCGGCACCCGGGTGTCCGTGCCGCGGTGGCCTGGTCGCCCGAGCTCGCCCGGCTCGCCCGGGAGCACAACGATGCCAACATCCTCATCCTTCCGGCGCGCTTCGTGAGCGAAGAAGAGGGAGTCGAGATCCTGAAGACGTGGCTTGACACCGGATTTGCCGGTGGCCGGCACAGCCGACGGGTAGAGAAGATCGACCAGGAGCGCGAATGAGCCTCGACCACAACGCATCACTCCGCCAAGCGGACCCAACCGTAGCCCGGCTGATCGATGCCGAGCTGCGCCGACAGCAGGATGGGCTGGAGCTCATCGCCAGCGAAAACTTCGCGAGCCGCGCGGTGATCGACGCCATGGGCACGCCGCTGACCAACAAGTATGCCGAGGGATTGCCTGGCAAGCGGTACTATGGCGGCTGCGAGGTGGTCGACGAGGTGGAGCAGCTGGCCATCGACCGGCTGAAGCAGCTGTTTGGCTCGCAGCACGCCAATGTGCAGCCCCACTCAGGAGCCCAGGCCAACTTCGCCGCATTTATGGCGCTCATCCGGCCGGGTGAGCTCCTGATGGGCATGTCGCTGCCCCATGGCGGCCACTTATCCCACGGCGCCTCGGTCAACCATAGCGGGACGATCTGGCGGGCGGTGCATTACGGCGTGGATCCGGGCACCGGCTTGATCGACTATGACAAGGTGCGGGAACAGGCCCGCCAGGACCGGCCCCGGCTGATCATCGCCGGCGGCAGCGCCTACGCCCGGATCATCGACTTTCCGGCGTTTCGATCGATCGCAGACGAAGTGGGCGCCATCTTCCTGGTGGACATGGCCCACTTCGCGGGACTCGTCGCGGGTGGGGTCTATCCTTCCCCCGTGCCCCATGCGCAGGTCGTCACCAGCACGACCCACAAGACGCTGCGCGGTCCTCGCGCCGGGCTCATCCTGTGCACCATGGAGCACGCCAAGGCGATCGACAAGTCGGTGTTCCCCGGAACCCAGGGTGGCCCGCTGGAGCACGTCATCGCAGCCAAGGCGGTGGCGTTTGGTGAGGCGCTTACCGACGACTTCAAGGTCTACGCCCGGCAGGTGGTGGAGAATGCCAAGGCCCTGGCCAATGCGCTCATCGGTCGCGGCTTTGCCATTGTCTCGGGCGGCACCGACTCCCACCTCATGCTGGTGGACCTGCGTCCCAAGAATCTGACCGGAAAGGCGGCGGAGAAGATCCTGGGCCAGGCGGGCATCACCGTCAACAAGAACACCATCCCCGACGATCCCCAATCGCCGTTCGTGACCAGTGGGATCCGGATCGGCACGCCGGCCGTCACCACCCGCGGCCTTGGAGTCGGCGAAATGCGGCGGATCGCCGAGCTGATCGATCGGGCCCTGACCCGTCCGGACGAAGAGACCCTCGCCGGGATCAAGGCGGAAGTCGAGGAGCTGGTAGGGGCCTTTCCACTGTACGCCCCGCGGAAGACTCGCGGCGGAACCGATGGAGCGCGCAAGGTGCGGGTGGCTTCTCCTGTGGGGGCGCATCGGTGAACGAACTGCAGTTCGCGGACGACGTGATGGCCCGTATTCGGGCTCGTGGGGGTCAGTTCCATGAGCGCGGGTATCTCTTCGTGCTGGGGACCATCGAGTTTCTGCAGAGCAACCTGGAGGCTCGGCGGCACGTGACCGGCGCGGAGCTGGCCTGGGCCTGCCGTGACTTCGCTCGCAAGCAATTCGGCCTGCTGGCCCCGTCGGTCCTGGCTCACTGGGGGATCACCCGCACCGAGGATATCGGCCGCATCGTCTTCACCCTGGTCGAGGTTGGCCTGCTGGTCACCCAGCCCGGTGATTCCGAGTCGGACTTCGAGGCGGTATTCCAGTTTGCCGACGCCTTTGGCGATTCCTACGACTGGCAAGGCGTGCGCGGCGCCTAGCCTCGAACCGCCAACGGGAGAACCCATGGAAACAAAAGAGTGGCCGGGCTGCCAGAAATGTTCCCAGGGAACCCTGATTCCCTTGTCGGATTACGGCCGTGAAGGCGCGCCCATCACCTACAAAGCCTGGGTCTGCACCAACCCGGAGTGCGGATTCAATCTGCGGATCGACAACGGCGAGATCAGCTTCGGCAGGGCGATAGGGCAAAGTTACAAGTAGGCTATTGGCTGTTCGCTATTGGCTATGGGCTACCCCCAGGCCAATGCGACTCCTTAGACCGATGCGTTGCCTTAGGCCAACAGCCAATAGCCAATAGCCCCCAAATGATCCCCGTTCTCTCCCCCGAACAATCCAACAGTTGGGACCGTCTCGCCGTCACGGCCGGGATCGATCTAGCCACGCTCATGGAGAGTGCGGGGAGGGCGGTGGCTCAGGTCGTTGCGGAGCGCTATCCGCATCTGCTTCGAGCCGGCGTACTGGTGGCGGTGGGGCCGGGCAACAACGGCGGTGATGGCTGGGTGCTCGCGAGGGCGTTGCACCATGTCGAGGTTCCTGTCTGGGTGGCGTCGTCCGGGCCGGGATCGGAGTTGCGGGAGCGGATGGCCCGACTTGCCCGGGCCGAGGGAGTGAGGGAAGTCGGTGCCGATGGGCCCTGGCCGACCGTGGGGCTCGCCATCGACGCCCTGCTCGGCACCGGTGCATCGGGGGCACCCAGGGCCGGACTGGCCGCGCTGCTAGGCCGCCTGCTCGATCTCGACGTTCCCATCGTTGCCATCGACGGTCCCACCGGTGTTGACCTCTTGACGGGTGCGGTCCACGGCGTGACCCGAGCCGATCTCACTGTGACCTTCGGCGGATTCCGCCGCGGCCACCTGCTGGCGCGTGACGAGGTGGGCGACCTCCTTGTCGTCGACATCGGTCACCCACCGGCCGATCCGGTCTGGCCCGCCGTGGTCAGCGACCTCCAGGCCGCGCAGTGGATCCGCCGGCTGCGGGCCCGGGACCACAAGGGCGACCGGGGCCGGGTGATCGTAGTCGGCGGTGATGCCGGCATGAGCGGGGCGGTACGAATGGCCGCGCGGGCGGCGTTTGGCGCGGGAGCTGGCCTGGTGCACGCGGTGGCGCCCCCGGACACCATCGCCGCACTGATGCAGGCGGAGCCCGACATCCAGACCTTCACTCATCCGTTCAATCAGCCGCCGACGGCCGCGCTGCTCGAGCTGATTGCCCGGGCCGACGCAGTAGTCATCGGTCCCGGTCTCGGGCGCGAGCCGGGCCGGCGCAAGCTGATCACTGCCCTGGTGGAGGCGGCGCGGGCGGTGGTGCTGGACGCCGATGCGCTGGTGGCTTTCGGGGGCGCGGCCGGGGAGTTGGCCCCGCTTGCGGCCGGACGCTCGCTGATCCTCACCCCTCATCCCGGCGAATTCCGCGCTCTATTCCCGGGGCTGGCGGGCACCCGGGAGCTCGATCCCTGGGCGGCGGCCGCGGCGGCTGCCCAGGAGACTGGGGCTGCAATCCTGCTCAAGGGCGTTCCCACCGTGATCGCGTCACGCGAGCGTCAGCTCCTCACCGTCGTCGCCGGGAATCCGGGCCTTGCCACTGGCGGAAGCGGGGATGTCTTGAGCGGGATCGTGGGCACGAACCTGGCCAGCGGGCTCGAGCCCGACATTGCCGCTGCCTTGGGCGCGCAGGTGCTGGGCCGGGCTGCCGACCTTGCAGCCCGGCGCTGTACCGCGCGCAGCCTCCGCCCCATGGATGTGGTGCAGGCTCTTCCCGATCTCTGGCGTGAGTGGGAAGTACTCCGCACCGCCCGGCCCTCGCCGCGTCCTCCCGTCCTGTTCGAGCTGCCTCGGCCTCAAACGACGTAGCACGATAGATTCTCTGCATGCGTTATCACCTGCCGGTGCTTGCCTTTCTGTGCCTGACATCCCCGGCCAGGGGTCAGTCATTCTCCCGGGACTGGCGTCCCGAGGACCGCACGCTCGTCGGCGATTTCAGCCGGATCAACGCGATCGTCACGTCCCTGGATCGCGTCTATATCGTGTCGCCTTCGGCGGTCCTGATCTGGAACCCGCAGTTCCGCCGCTGGGAAGGATCGTTCGATCCTCCCATCCCATCGCTGCTCGCGCGGGTCTTCACCGGTCTCGCCGATCCGCTGGACAACTCGCTCTGGCTCGCCCGTCCCGACGGATGGGTGCACTATCAGCCCGACATTCAGCTGTGGGATCAGGGCGAGGTAGACGGCGGGGTGGTAGCGATTGCCTTAGACCGGAGCAATCCCGCAGCTGGTCTTTATATCCGTACCCGGCGCGACTGGCAGCTGCTGCCCCGCGGCGGCACGGTACCCACGCCCGCTCCGGCGCCGGGCAGTCCGATTGTGGCTGCCTCAGTCGAGCAGGCTGTTCGCAGCAACCCCTCACTCCAGGCGAATGCGGCGGCGATTCTGAGCGACAACCGCCTGCGCAACGTGCGCTACACCGCGGCCGCGCGTGCGTTCGATAATCGGGGGTGGTACCTCGGCACGTCCGGGATCGGCGCGCTGTACGTGGAGGACGGCGCTCCACTTCCTCAGCGACTCAGCTTCGGGCTGCCGTCGGAGCGAGTCGGTGCCGTGTTCAGCTGGCCCGGCGGCATCTGGGCCGGCACCAACCGGACTCCACTGGCGGATGCGTCGCTCACTTTTGTGTCGGGGGATCTCACCGAATTTCGATCTATCCCGGGTCCGTCGGCCGTCGGAGTGCCGTTCGATCAAGTCCGTCGCCTGACCGGCCAGGGCAAAGCGATCTGGGCCGCGACCGACGTCGGGGTCGCGCGGGTCAATCCAGCCGATGGCAGGCTGGAGTTGATCGACGACAGCCGAGGCCTTCCCGACAGCCGGGTGAACTCGATCGCTTCCCGCGGGGGCAGGATCACCGCGGGTACGGAGCGGGGAATCGCCCGGATCAGCGATGCGCTCAGAGTCGAGCGGGTAGCGCCCTCCTACGCCGACCCGGCGTATGCGGTGTTCCCGGCTGGCGACTCGGTCTGGGTCGGCACTCCCTCCGGCGTCCTCCTGTCCCTCCCGGGGTTGGGGGGACTGGTGCGCCCGGAGGGTATGACCTCACCCAGCGTCCAGTCCCCGGTCGTGGACCTCGCTACTCTGAGCGATACGCTGGTCGCACTTACCCGAGACGAACTCCTGTGGCGCGATCCGAAGACGCACCGCTGGACGTTGGGCCCCAACCTCTCCGCATTGCTCGGCCGCCTGCGTCGCTTCGTGCCCGAAGGCCCGGGCTTCTGGGTCGCGGGCGATAGGGCGGTTGGGTTCGTCCGGCTGAGCACGCCGCCAATCCGTCCGCTGCGCGACGCCGACCTGCCCGGCATCATCAATGATCTCGCGGTGGACGCCGATTACCTCTGGGTGGCTACCGACCGCGGACTGGTGCGCTTCCGGCTGAGCGCGATCCGGCCGTGACCCGGAAGAGGCCGGGGCAGACGCCGGCGCTTGGCCCCGGAGCCGAGTTCGATCGCATCCGGAAGATTGCCGAGCTGTTGGGCGACCAGGGAAGCGGATTGGGCGACGACTGCGGCCTGGTGCGAGAAGGCGAGGAGTTCATTGCGTTCAGTACCGACGTCAGCGTGGAAGGGGTGCACTTCCGCCGTGTTTGGATTGGGCCCGAGGAGGTGGGCTGGCGCTCCGCGGCCGCGGCGCTCTCCGATCTGGCAGCGGAAGGCGCGGAGCCTATCGGCCTGTTGTGTGCGGTGACCATGCCGGCCGCAGCCGCCGAAGCTGAGTTGTTCCAGGTGATGGCCGGCGTCGGCGCGGCAGCGAAATCCGTAAGTGCAATGGTGCTGGGCGGTGATCTTGCCTCTGGTCCGAGCTGGAGCCTGGCGGTCACCGTGGTCGGCCGCACCCGGGCCCCGGTGACTCGAGGCGGGGCCGAGCCTGGAGACGGGCTCTGGGTGACCGGCAACCTTGGCGGAGCGCGCGCCGCGCTCGAGGCGTGGCGGCGCCGGGCGGCGCCGGCGCCGGCGGCAAGAGCGCGATTCGCGCACCCTGAGCCGAGAATCGCCGCCGGCCGGTGGCTAGCCCGGCACGGCGCCCGCGCCATGATCGATCTGAGCGATGGGCTTGCCGGCGATGCCTGGCACCTCGCGGCCGCCTCCGCCGTCGCCCTGGAAATCGACTTGAGCGCCTTACCCGTTGTGGCCGGAGTCGCCGAGGAGGCGCGCCGACTGGGGCTGCCGGCCGAACGGTTCGCGGCCGAAGGTGGCGAGGACTACGAGCTGCTGGTGGCACTGCCGGCCCGGTTCGAGGCGATGAACCTCTTCGTGAGAGAATGTGGTATACCGCTGACCCGCATCGGCTTCGCCGCCGAGGGAGCGGGCGTCGTTTTCCGGCTGGCAGGCCAGCCGCTGGAGTTGCGCGGATTCAATCACTTCGGTTGACGCGGTCCGGGCAGGCCCGCTAGCTTCGGGCCGTTCGTTCCCGCGTTCCTTCGTTCCCCCGTTCCGGATCAACATGTCCACCATTATCGAAGTTCACGCTCGCGAAATCCTGGACAGCCGGGGCAACCCCACGGTCGAGACCGAGGTGGTGCTTTCCAGTGGCGCGCAGGGTCGGGCCGCCGTGCCCAGTGGCGCCTCAACCGGAGAGCACGAGGCCGTCGAGCTGCGCGACGGCGATTCAAAGCGGTACGGGGGAAAGGGCGTGACCGAGGCCGTGCGGAACGTGAATGAGGTGCTGGGTCCGCGGCTGGAGGGCAGGGCAGCAGCGGACCAGATTGAGGTCGATGCCGAGATGATGGATGCCGACGGCACCCCCAACAAGAGCAAGCTCGGCGCCAACGCCATCCTCAGTGTGTCGCTCGCGGTCGCCCGCGCGGCCGCCCAGGACTGCGGGCTGCCGCTGTACCGCTATCTCGGCGGGCCGATGGCACGGGTGCTCCCGGTGCCGATGATGAACATCCTGAACGGCGGTGCCCACGCGTCGAACAACGTCGATGCCCAGGAGTTCATGATCGTGCCGATTGGAGCCGAGACCTTCCCCGAGGGGTTGCGCATGGGAGTCGAGGTGTTCCATGCCCTCAAGAAGGTCTTGAGCAAGATGGGACTGTCCACCGCCGTGGGAGACGAGGGGGGCTTTGCCCCCATGCTGCCCTCCAACGAGGCTGCGCTCGACGTGGTCATGCAGGCGATCAAGGCCGCGGGCTACGAGCCCGGCGCTGACGTGGCCATAGCGCTCGACGTGGCGGCATCGGAGCTCCTTCAGGACGGCGAATACGTCTTCAAGAAGGGCGATGGGAGCCGGAAGTCGGCCGAGCAGATGGTGGATCTCTATGCCGGGTGGGTGGACCGGTATCCGATCGTGTCGATCGAGGATGGCCTGGCGG
>JBDTTD010000120.1:0-7811 GCA_039930805.1 Gemmatimonadales bacterium
CCTGGCGGCCGGACCGGCCCCGGAGCTGCCGGTCGATGCGGCGCGACTCGTGCCGTTCGGTCCCAATGATCTGGAGGCCGGCCTCGGGAGCCTTGAGGTCGAGGTCCTTGCCCAGCTTGATGTCGGTACCGCGGCCGGCCATGTTGGTCGCGATCACCATCGCCGCCTTCTGGCCCGCGCCGGCCACAATCTCGGCCTCACGCTGGTGATACTTGGCGTTGAGGACCTCATGCTTGAGCCCGCGGCGCTTGAGCTGGCGGGAGAGGGTCTCGGAGACATCCACGTTCACGGTCCCGATCAGGACCGGCCAGCCGAGCTGGTGCAGCCGCTCCACCTCGGCCATGATGGCGTCGTGCTTTTCCTTCCGGGTCTTGTAGATCCGGTCGGCCTGGTCGATCCGGCTGATCGGCCGGTGAGTCGGGATGACGTTGACGTCAAGACCGTAAATCTGGTAGAACTCGGTCTCCTCGGTCTCCGCTGTTCCGGTCATTCCCGCCAGCTTGTCGTACATCCGGAAGTAGTTCTGAATGGTGATGGTGGCAAAGGTCTGGGTCTCTCCCTTGACCTGCACTCCCTCCTTGGCCTCCACCGCCTGGTGCAACCCGTCCGCCCAGCGCCGGCCGGTCATCACCCGCCCGGTGAACTCATCCACGATCATGACCTGGCCTTCCTGGACCAGGTAATCCACTTCCTTGTCGTACAGCACGTGCGCCTGCAGGAGCTTGTGGATGATGTGGAGCTTCTCGCTCTTGATGGCGTAGTCGGATTCGACCTGCCGCCGCCGCTCGATCCGTTCGGCCGGGGAGAGTGCCGGGTCGCGGTCGATCGCGTGGATTTCTTCCGAGATGTCCGGGACCAGGAACAGCTCGGGATCGTTGGGGGACATGGCTTCCGACCCGCGGTCGGTCAGATGCACCGAATGTCCCTTCTCATCCAGCACGAAGTAGAGCGTGTCTTCCAGGTCCCGCATGCGCTGCTGCTTCATGGGCAGCTTGCGATCGGCGATGGCGTCGAGCTCCATCCGCTGCACCAGCTGCTTGGCTCCCGTCTCGTTCAGCATCTTGAGCAGCCGCTTGTTCTTGGGCATGCCCAGTCGGGCCTGATAGAGCTTCAGGGCCGCATCGTTCCGGGTCTTGGGGTCCTCCAGGAGCGTCTCGGCCTCGGCCAGCAGCGTGTTCACGACTCCGGTCTGCTTCCGGACCAGCTCGGCCACCTGGCGGCTGAACTGGGCGTATTTCTCATCGGTCTCGTTCCCCACGGGCCCCGAGATGATGAGCGGGGTGCGGGCCTCGTCGATGAGGATGGAGTCCACCTCGTCGATGATGGCGTACGCGTGCTCCCGCTGAACCCGCTGGTCCAGCGAGAACACCATGTTGTCGCGCAGGTAGTCGAAGCCGAACTCGTTGTTGGTGCCGTAGGTGATGTCGGAGAGGTACGCGGCGCGGCGCTCGGGGGAAGACGGTTCGGTGTCATCGAGGCAGGAAACCTCGAGCCCGAGGTATCGGAACACGTGACCCATCCACTGCGAATCGCGCCGGGCCAGGTAGTTGTTGACGGTGACCAGGTGGGCGCCCCGGCCGGCCAGCGCATTGAGATAAAGCGGCAGGGTGGCCACCAGGGTCTTGCCCTCGCCGGTGGCCATCTCCGCGATCTTTCCCTGGTGGAGAACGACGCCGCCGATGAGCTGGACGTCGTACGGCACCATATCCCAGACCAGCTCGCGTCCAGTGACCTGGACGGTGGTGCCCATAAGGCGCCGGCACGCCTCCCGGACGGTGGCAAAGGCCTCAGGAAGCAGCTCATCCAGACCGGCGGCGAGCTCCTTCTTGTAGCGCCTCTCGAGATCCTGGAACCGGCCCTCGAGCTCGTCCCGCTCGGCCGGATCGGCGCAGCCGTGCTTGGCATCCCGAACCTGGTCCAGCTCGGCCTTGAGCGCGCCGACCCGCTCCGCCAACCGCTCCCGGAAGCGAGGGGTCTGCGCCTTGAGCTCGGACTCCTCCAGCGCCTGGAGCCGTTCCTCGTGAGCATGGATCTGGTCCACGATCGGCTGGATGCGCTTGCGCTCCCGGTCGAATCGCGTTCCGAAGACCGAGGTCATCAGTGTCTTGATCATTCTGGGTCCAAATATAACCGGTGTGTGGTGATGTACTCCGCGACCGGATCCGGGACCCAGTAGCGGATCGACAGTCCCTGGCGCGCTCGCCGGCGGACCTCGGTGGCTGAAATGTCGATAGCCGGGACTTCGATCACGGTCGAGATCCAGGGTGAATCGCCCACCGGGTTCCCCGGCCGGGCGAACACCGCGATACGGGCCAGGTCGCGAAGCTGGCCGGCTTCCCGCCAGGCAGGCAGGTCGGCGGCGGCATCGGCACCCAGGAGAAGCACGAACTCCTCCACAGGCTCGCGCTCCCGCAGGTGCCTCAGGGTATCGACTGTGTACGAGGGGCCGGGCCGCTGCAGCTCGCTGGGCTCGACGCTGAAACCCGGCAGGTTGGCGATCGCGAGCGAGAGCATCGCTGCACGGTGGTCGGCGGAGGTGCGGTGCAGGCCTGCCTTGAACGGCTGTTCCCGGGCAGGGACAAACCGGAGCGAGTCGAGCCTCAGCTTCTCGGCCGCGACCTGGGCCACGATGAGGTGGCCATGATGCACGGGATCAAACGACCCCCCGAAGAGGCCGATCATGCCGCGGTCAGGCCCCGGTGGAATCCGTCGGGCAGACCTCTCGCGCTCCGGGGGCCTTGGGATGGAACCGATGGATGTAGTCGCAGGTCTCCTGAACGTCCTCGCGATAGCCCAGGGTCTTGTAGGCCTGGACCAGCTTCACCAGCGCCTCCGGCGCCACGCTCGACTTGGGGTAGTTGGCGATCAGGTCCTTCAGATACAGAATTGCCGAGTCGTACGCCTTCAGGCGGTAGTAGAATATGGCGGCCCGGTAGGTCTTGTAAGCAAAGCGCTCATTCAGCTCCACGATGCGGAGTTGGGCCCGCTTGGCGGCACTGCTTCCGGGATATCGGTTGAGCAGCTCCTGGTACGTGGCCAACGCGGTCTGCCCGTAGGTCGGATCGAGCTCGGGACGGCGCCAGAGGTCGGCATAGACGTCGCCTACCCGCAGGAGCGCTTCGGGAGCCAGCGGGTGGTTCGGGGTCTCGTCCGACGCCTTGCGAAACTCGCGGGCGGCCTCGAGCTGTCTGCCCCGGGCGAAATAGGCCTCGCCCAGCCAGTAATGCGCCTGGGGAATGCGCGGATCTCCGGGAGGGACCTCCAGCAGCACCCGTTGGACCAGTTTCTCGGCGTCAGCCCACTTCCCGTGCCGCACCGCGCCTTCGGCCCTGCTCCAGAGAGAGTCGATTGCCGCGGGCGAGGCGCTCTCCTTCGGACGGGCCCCGGCCGACGGCGCGACCGTCGGGTCCGCCACCGCGCGTCCGCCCCCACACGCCACGACGAGCGCGACGAGACAAAACCACCGCCGGTAGGTCATCGCAGGATTATTCGGGCGGAATCGAACGGAGCCGAGCCGCGGAGCCCTTCGAGCCGGTCGACAGCCATCCGATGGATAGAATCGCTTTGTACCGCATCGGCAACCACCGTTCGATAGGCCAATATTCCCGCCACGCTATCGCCCAACCGGAGCTGGGCGTCGCCGTAACCTACCAGCGCCCGGCGTCCGACGGTGGTGTTCGAGTCGATACGAATGGCGGACGCAAACCATAGGGCGGCATCTGCCGGCATTCCAGTGGCCTCGGACCGGAGCCCCAGCGCCAGGGCGCAGCCGGCGACGCCCGCTTCGGCCCGGGAGCGAAGGGCAGCCAGCTTGGTCCGCCTGAGGCTCGCTTGAAATGCGAGAAGGGCCTCGCCACAGCCGCTGGTCTCCCTTAGGGCGTTGCCGTACACCAGCAGAAGCGAGTCCACCGTTTCCGGGTCTGGCGCGACCGCGATCGCCCCCGGCAGTACACCCACGAGATCGGTAGCCTCCGCGCCCGAGCGGCGGATCAGATCCAGGGCGTAGCGGCCGGTGGAACGGTCGGGAGCGATCGCGCCCATCCCCACCACGGCAGCCTGAAGCCGCGGGGCGTCGCCGGCGCGCGCCGCGGCCCGCGCCACCGATTCCAACCCCTCCGCCGCCTCCTCGGCCCGGGTGGGGTCTTCCGCGGCCAGCCGCAGGTAAGCGTCCGAGGCGACTTCCAGGTTGCCGGTGCGCAACGCCGCGCCCCCGGCCTTGGCCCAGAGTCGTGCGTCCGGGTCTTTCTCCACACCCTGGCGATACTCGGCCAGCGCCTGGGCGTAGCGGCCCTCCGCGTAGGACTTGTCGCCCTGGCGCTCGAGATTGCCGGCATTGCCGCACCCGGCGACCAGCGCCAGGCTCATCACCCACAGATGGAAACCAGATTTCACTGACCAGCCCGGGAGAGCATGGCGAGATAGGCCTCGACCCTGGCGTTCTCCGGGCGGCGAGCCAGACAGCTCTCCCACACCGACCGCGCGCCACCAGCATCGCCCGACAGGTAGTGGGCCAGGCCCAGCGCAGCTTCAGCATCCACAAAATTGGGCCGGGCGCCCACGACTGCTTCAAGCGCCTCACGCGCTTCCAGGGGACGGCCGGCCTCCAGCAGCAGCCGCGCCATTCGGTAGCGCAGGTCGTGAAATTCGGGTCCCAGCTCGAGGGCGGCTTCGTATTGTCCGATTGCGCGGTCGAGCGCGCCGGCGCTGGCATACGTTTCGGCCAGGTCGGCGTGCCGGTTGGCCAATTGAGCCGCAACCGGCGCCGGAAGCCCTGCCCTGGGCTGGGCCAGGTGCTCGGCTGCCTGGCCGAACGCCTCCTGCGCTTCATCGGTTCGGCCCAGCTCGTTGAGCACCAGCCCCTGGTGAATCAGGGCTTCGACATAGTGCGGGTTGAGCTCCAGCGCCCTCTTGAGCTCGCCCAATGCCCGCTCGGCCTGGCCGAGCAAGGAAAGTGAAACGCCGAGAAGGTGATGAACGTCGGCGAACGCACGACCGGAGTCCACCACCGATTCCAGGAGGTGCACGGCGCCATAATAGTCCTGCACCACGAAACGCTCCCGGGCGCGTGCCACAAGGAGCTCAGTCTGCCCGGCCATAGGCCTCCCGAAACCATCGAATGAACCGGTGAATGCCTTCGCGGAACGGCGTCTTCGGCGCATAGCCGAGTAGCGCGCCGGATTTGGTGAGGTCGGCAGCCGTCCGCTGTACATCTCCCGGCTGCATGGGAGCCCACTCGATGCCGGGCTTGATGCCGAGGGCATCGGCGATCTCGGATACCATCGCCTCCGTGGGGATAGACCGGTTGCCGCCGAGGTTGAACGTCTCGACCCCGACCGGTGCAGTAGCGGTCCAGGCCAGGGCGGCAAGCACTCCCGCAACGATGTCGTCGCAATAAGTGTAGTCGCGTGCCTGGGTGCCATCTCCGAAGAGGGTCAGCGTCCGGCGTTCGACCATCTTCCGGGCAAAAGCGTGGATCGCGAGGTCCGGCCTTTGCCGGGGACCATAGACCGTGAAAAAGCGAAGTGATGCGGCCCTGAAGCCGTAGATCGGCGCCACGGAGCTCAGAAACAGCTCCCCCGCGCGCTTGGTTGCCGCATAGGGAGACACCGGCTCAGTGGCCACGGCATCCTCCCGGAACGGCACCGGCGTGCTGTCGCCGTACACCGAGGACGACGAGCCGAAGACGATCCGGCTCACCCCCGCCTGGCGCGCCGCTTCGAGCACAGCCGCCGTCCCGGTAACGTTGGCGGTGGCGTAGCCCACCGGATCGGCCAAAGAGGGGCGCACGCCCGCTTTGGCCGCCAGATGCACGATCACGGTGTCTGGGGTGAGCAGGCTGCGCAGGGCGGCCACGTCGAGCATGTCCTGCTCCCGGAAGGAAAACCCTCGGGGGTGCCCCACTTCGGCCAGATTCCGTTCCTTCATTGGCCGGGGGTAAAAGGGATCGAAGTTGTCGATCCCCACAATCTCATCTCCCTGGGCGGAGAGTGCCTCGACCAGATGAGAGCCGATGAATCCGGCCGCCCCCGTCACCAGGACTCGGGTCACCGGCGCGCCCGGCCGATCCCATGATATTCGAAGCCGAGGCTCGCCATGCGCTCCGGGTCGTAGAGGTTGCGCCCGTCGATGAGCAGCGAGCGACGGAGCAGCTTGCGAACCCGTTCGAAATCAGGATTCCGGTAAACCAGCCACTCGGTCATGACGATCAGAGCATCGGCTCCGTGGGCGGCACTGTAGGGGTCGGCGGCGTACATGACCCGATCGCCGAAAATTACCCGGGCCGAGTCGGTGGCCTTGGGGTCATGGGTCTGCACCCGGGCGCCCGCAGCCAGCAGCCCCTCTATGAGCGGGATCGTGGGGCTCTCCCGCATATCGTCGGTTTCGGCCTTGAACGCGAGCCCCCAGAGGCCCACAATCTTGCCCTTGAGGTCCTGTCCCAGGTAGCGCAGCGTCTTCTGGAGCACGACCCGCTTCTGGCATTCGTTGACTTCCTCGACCGCCTTGAGGACATCGAGTGACAGGCCGAGCTCGTCCGAGGTGCGGATCAGCGCCTTCACGTCCTTGGGGAAACATGAGCCGCCGTACCCCGGCCCCGGATAGAGGAAGGCCCGCCCGATTCGCTGATCCGACCCGATCCCCAGGCGAACGCTGTTGACGTCGGCACCCACGAGCTCGCAGAACAGCGCCATCTGGTTCATGAACGAGATCCGGGTGGCCAGCATGGCGTTGGCCGCGTACTTCGTCACCTCGGCGGACGCGATATCCATGAACAGGACCCGATTGCCGCCCTGCCGGGTGAAGGGGGCGTACAACTCTCCCATCACCTCACGAGCCTCGTCGTTATCCACGCCTACCACGACCCGATCGGGCTTCATGAAGTCTTCGATCGCTGCACCTTCCTTGAGGAACTCGGGATTGGAGCAGACCGCGAACGGGATGCTGGTCTCCGCGGCGACCGCGGCACGCACCTTCTCGGCAGTGCCTACGGGGACCGTGGACTTGGTGACCACGATTTTGGGCTCGTTCATGTGGCGGCCCACGTCGCGAGCCACGGCCAGCACATGTTTCAGGTCGGCCGAGCCGTCCTCACCGGGCGGGGTTCCCACCGCGATGAAGATCACCCGGGAGCTCCGCACCGCAGCCCCGATGTCGGTGGTGAACGTCAACCGCTTTTCTTCCTGGTTGCGTTTCACCATCGGCTCGAGGCCGGGCTCATAGATCGGCACCTCGTTGCGCTGCAGCCGCGCGATCTTGTCGGCGTCAACATCCACACAGGTGACGTCATTACCGGTCTCTGCCAGGCACGCTCCGGCAACCAGCCCGACATAACCGCTTCCGATTACCGCCACGTGCATGTCAAACCTCTTTCGGTAACGCGTTGCGGGTATCAACCACCAGCCGGGCGTGCCGCTTGATCATTCGATAGTCAACGGAGGAATGATCAGTGACTACGATCACGCAGTCGGCGGCGGCTACCACCTCCGGGGTCAGCTCGACCGAGCGGAACTCCTGTCCATCCTCGCGAAAGCGAGGCACATGGGGATCGGAATAGGATACCCGGGCCCCCTGCCCTTCGAGCAGCCGAATGATGTCCAGCGCTGGGCTCTCCCGTATGTCCTCGATGTTCCGTTTGTACGCCACGCCGAGCACCAGCACCGAGGCCCCCTGCACGGCCTTTCCCTGCGCGTTGAGCGCCTCAGACAGCTTTCGAACCCAGAACAGCGGCATCTCGGTATTCAGCTCACCAGCCAGGTCGATGAACCGCGTCTTGTAGTTGAGCCCGCGCATCTTCCAGGCGAGATAGTGGGGGT
>JBDTTD010000121.1:0-7613 GCA_039930805.1 Gemmatimonadales bacterium
GCCGCGAGCGTGCTGCCGGCGTTGAACTGGTCGTAGCGCAGGCCCGCGGTGAACGCCAGATCGGCCAGGCGGATCTGCCCCTCGAGGTATCCGGCCGCGCTCGCGGGCGAGAAGCCGGACACCGCCGCCGGCGGCACACTGTCACCTACGGGCAGATAGCCCAGCGCACGCTGAAAAGTCCGCACCTGCTGCCGGGTCAGCTCGGCGCCGGCGTAGAGATCTACTTTCTGGCTGGCTCCGAAGGTCACGTCGAGCTGCCCGCGGGTCTCACCGAAGTGGCTCCAGCCGAGCTCGCCGCGCGACCCTCCACCCATGAAGAAGGCCGGCACCCCCCAGGGCGACGTCGTACTCGCCTCCGGCACGTGAAGCCCCGGGATCGGAGCCTCGGCGCTCGCTTGCGCGCGCGCGATCTCTTCGCCCAGGAAGTGGAAGCGGCGTCCGGTGAGTGCACCCAGGGTGTAGTCCACCTCGCCATTCAGCGTGCCGCGGATAAACTCCCGGGTGAACCGGCCCACCCGGAGATCCGCTATCAGGGGCTTGCCACTCCGCGGACTGGAAGCGTACTGCGCGTGACCGGTGAGCAGGTTGCCGCGGAGGCGCTGGGCCGGTGCCAGGGCCAGGTTGTACTTGTACGCCGGGTCGTAAAGCAGGCTCTGGTCTTCCGAGTGGACCCCGAGGGTGCGCAGGGTAAGCTGGTCAGTCAGCGGTACGATGATCTTGCCGAGGCCGGTCCACTGCTCGCCGCTGTTGTGGGGCAGCATGATGGGAGAAGCGGTTCGCGGATCCCGAGGGTCAGTTGGCGCCGGCGCGTTCACCGGATCGGCGTCGAGCCTTCCGGCCACGTCGATGGCGGCAACGGCTCCGACTCGCCCGATGAGCGGACCATCCGCCTGGGCAATGAAGCGGTCCAGTCCCAGGTCCCAGCTGCCGCCGAAGGGGCGATCGGTCTCGTAGCCGAGACGGCCTTCCCAGGTGCTGCCCGGCTCCTTGGTGACCACGTTCACCAGGCCGGAGATCGCCTGTCCGTATCGAGCGGAGAAGCCGTTGGTAACGAGCGACGCCTCACTCAGCACGTCGGGCGGGATCCGGAGGCCGAGTCCGCCATTGGCCGCGTCGAGCTGATTCTTGACGCCCAACCCATCCAGAATGAAGGACTCCTCGCCCAACCTGCCGCCGCGGTAGCTCTGACCCACGCTTCCGGCCGACAAGGCCAGGGCCTCCTCCAGAGAGCTCACCGGCAGCTCGCGCAGATCCGCCGCGCTGATCTTCTGCTCCGTAGCGGTCGCGAGCGGGTCGAGCACCGGATCTACCGGAGCCGTGACCACCAAAGGTGCCAGCTCGAGCGGGTTCGTCTCCAGGGTAAAGTCCAAGGTCACGGTTGCGCCGGCGGTGACGAACACGCTGTCCTGCACCACGCTGCGGTATCCGATGAGGCGCGCCGAGATGCGGTGCCACCCGCTCCGGATGCCCCGGGCCCGGTAGACGCCGGCGGTATCGGTGACGGCTCGAAGGCGGTCGTCTACCAGCACCTGCGCCTGCGGAAGTCCGCTGCCGGAGCGTGCGTCCAGCACTCGGCCCGAAACGGATCCCTCCGCCTGCGCCATCAGGGCCCGCGGCAACGCCGCAGTCAGGACCAGCGCGGCCAGGGCCACCAGGTTCAGGGTGGTCACGGCAGGTCGTAGAGGAAGAGGTCGCCTCGCCGGCTCACCAGGGTATCGGGTGGGTCTCCCAGACCGATCTCGAGCGGATACATCTCGACAACAAGGGCCGAACCTGAGGGCGAGACCTGCGGCCGCCGGAACAATCCCGGTCCATCGAGAACCTGATCCTGGCCCGAGGAGAGGTCCACGACGTGCAGGACGCCCCCGCTGTCCCATTGCGTGGGTCCGAACCGTGGATCGGCCCCGTAGACCACCCGCCCACCCACGACCGCCGCCATCCGGCTCCCCACGACGTGAACATCTCGCGCCACGCCGGCGGGGCCGAAGTCATGGGCCACGCCGACGGCGCCGGTCGAAAGTGTCTGACGGTACACTCGGGCATCGCCGCTCAAAGTGAAGTAGATCTCGTCCTCGTCGGCTCCCCTGGAGAGACCGGAAGCGTTGTCGGTGCCGGGAATGAGCTGAGGGGTGCCTCCAGGCTGCGTCACGTCGAGCGACACCACGTTCAGCCCGGTAGTGGTGGTGTCCCACTCGGCACACCTGTCGCAGTGCGGCGCGAAGTCCACCCGTTCGCCGAGATACAACAGTCGTGTACCGCTGAGCCAACGCAGCTGAGAGGCGTCCGAGTGCAGCGGTCCTCCCGGTATGGTGTACGGGATTGGCCGAAGCGTGGCTCGATTGGCGGGATCGGAGAGTGAGCCGAGATAGATGCCCGAGCTGCCCGGTGGAATCGTGCCCGGACGAGAGCTGTGCCCGACGAACGCCAGCCGCCCGTCCGCCGCGGGGGCGGGAGACTCGATGGCGTCCACCGTATCAGCGCCGGTGGGGGAGAGATCGCAGGTCAGTTGTCGCTGACTCCCTCCACCGGGCGGGAGGAGGGCAAGACAGACATCGTGGTCGCGTCGTCCCAGCTGCTGCGTAGAGTAGAGGATGCCGGAGCCGTCAGGGAGCCAGACCGCATTGCGATCGGGTCCCGGATTGTAGGTCAATCGAACTGGAGGTCCGCCGTTGAACGGCTGGTCGGTTCCGGTGGGTGGGGTGCCGAAAGGCTCCGTGTGCCCGCATCCGAGGAGCGGGAGCAGGAGCAACAAGAGCCGCAGTCGTTGGGGGTGGGGGTGCACCGCTAGCGCATGTCCTTGTGTCATTGGCGTGACAAAAAGGGATGCAATCCACAGGGGGACGCCAACCTGGGCCAGGGGTGCACAGCCCCGGGAACGCTTGCATACCTAGGGAGGCGGGGAGATCATGGAGCTATGGACGGCCCGATTCACGGCGCTCCAGCCCTCGAGACGCCTGTTCCACTGGTGGACCTCGACCGTTTCGAGTCCAACCTCGACCGGATGGCCGCATACGCCCGGTTGCACCGACTGGCACTCCGGCCCCACGCCAAGACGCACAAGTCGCCGCGGGTCGGCGCCGAGCAGCTGCGGCGAGGAGCCGTAGGGTTGACCTGCGCAACGCTGTTGGAGGTGGAGGTCATGGCCGAGGTGGCCGATAGCATTCTCCTCGCCTACCCTCCGGTAGGGCCTTCGAAGCTCGAACGGCTGATGGAGCTGCCCGCCGGGCTCGATCTCACAGTGGCACTCGACTCCCTCACGGTGGCGAAGCGGTTGGCGGCAGCGGGCCGGGAGCCAGGCCGGACAATCGGGGTACTCCTGGAGCTGGATCTCGGCCTGCGCCGGGTCGGTATTGCCGCCATCGAGGATGTCCTGGCACTGGCCCGGTCGGTGGCGGGGATATCGGGGCTGGAATACCGTGGCATCACTTTCTACCCGGGACACATCCGCGGTCCGGTCAGCGGCCACACCGCCGAGCTCGACCGGCTCCGCACTGCACTGCAGGGCGTGATAGGCGCATTACGGCGGGCCGGCCTCGAGCCGAAGGTCGTGAGCGGCGGCTCGACGCCAACCGCCTGGCGGACCCATGAGATCGATGACGTGACCGAGATGAGGCCCGGCACGTATGTCTATAACGACCGGACCACCGCCCAGATCGGCGCCTGCGACTGGAGCGATTGCGCCCTCACCGTGCTGGCCACCGTGGTGAGCACCGCTGTACCCGGCCAGGCGGTGATCGATGCCGGCAGCAAGGCGCTGGGCCGTGAGCCGGCCGAGGGAGACGGCGACGGGTTCGGTGCCCTGCTGGACCGGCCGGAGGTCACCGTGCAACGCCTGTCCGAGGAGCATGCTGTCCTCGCCCTCGGCAAGAGTGACTGGCGTCCCGCCGTGGGCGACCTGGTCCGGGTCGTGCCCAACCATGCCTGCATTGTGGTTCACCTGCACGAAGTGATCTATGGAATACGCGGAGACAGAATAGACACCAGCTGGCCGGTTCTGGCCCGGGGACGCCGACCGGTTCGTCCTCCCGCTGGTCAAGGGTCTAGGGTCTAATGTTCGACCTGAATAGACTTTAGACTCTAGACCCCTTCCGTGGACTGAGTGCGCTGACCCCATGCTGCTCCGACGCTTCTACGACCCCAAGCTCGCCCAGGCCAGCTACCTCGTCGGGTGCACCGTCACCGGCGAAGCGCTGGTGGTGGATCCGAGTCGCGACATCGATCCCTACCTCCAGGCGGCCGATGCCGAAGGGTTGAAGGTCGCCCACGTGACCGAGACCCACATTCACGCCGACTTCGTCTCCGGCGCCCGGGAGCTGGCCCATCGCGCGGGGGCTCGGCTGTACCTGTCGGAAGCGGGCGGAGACAACTGGCAGTACGGTTATGCCGGCGAGGCCGGCGCAACCCTGCTGCGTGAAGCGTCCCGCATCGAGGTCGGGACGGTGGAGCTGCAGGTGCTCCACGTTCCCGGGCACACGCCCGAGCATCTCACGCTACTGGTCACTGATAGCGCGACGGCCTCGGAGCCCATGGGTGCATTCACCGGGGACTTCATCTTCGTGGGAGACGTGGGACGTCCCGACCTGCTCGAGCGCGCAGCCCGGGTGCGCGGCACCATGCAGGAGAGCGCGCGCCTGCTGTTTCGATCGCTGCAGCGGTTTCGGGCCCAGCCTGATTACCTGCAGATCTGGCCCGGCCATGGCGCGGGATCGGCCTGCGGCAAGTCGCTCGGAGCGGTGCCGCAGACGACCCTGGGATACGAAAAGCGGTTCAACTGGGCCTTCGGCATCACCGACGAATCGGCATTCGTGCGTGCGGTGCTGGCGGGGCAACCCGATCCGCCCCGCTACTTCGCCGAAATGAAGCGGATCAATCAGGCCGGTCCCCGCCTGCTCGGCGGGATCCGCCGTCCAGCCCGGCTTCCCGCGGGCGCGCTCGCCAGCGCGCTGGAGCAGGGGGCTACGGTGGTTGACACTCGGCCGGCGCCGGAGTTCGGGCTCGGCGCGGTTCCGGGAACGATCAACATCCCGGTAAATCGGGCCTTCACCACCTGGGCCGGCTCTCTTCTCCCTTATGACCGGGATTACTACCTCATCATCGACGATCGCAGGGGCCCTACGGTGGACGAGCTGGTGCGCGATCTGGCGGGGATCGGGCTCGATCGCCTGGCCGGGTATTTCGGCTCCGATACCATCGAAGCCTGGCGGACGTCGAAGGGACACCTGCAGACTATTACGTCCATTGGACTGGAGGTTACTGAACGGCAGCAGCCCGGTGCCATGAGGCTGGTGGACGTGCGGGGAGAAGAGGAGTGGAATGCCGGCCACATCCCCGGCTCGCTCAACCTGCCCCTGGGCGACCTGACGCAACGACTCAATGAGCTCCCGACCGGGCGCTCGCTGATCGTTCACTGCCAGACCGGGGCCCGTGCGGCGATGGCCGCGAGTCTGCTGCGGGCGAGGGGATTCCCTGACGTCCGGTTGTTCACCGGTGGGTTCGCGGAATGGCGGGCTGCGGGGCTGGAGGTGGAAACTGGATAGGTAGTCAATCGTAGCGCAGTTGAGGGCGACCGGCAGATAATCACCCTGAGCGCAGCGAAAGGGATTCTCCATGCTCAAGGAATTCAAGGCGTTCATTATGCGCGGCAACGTGCTCGACCTTGCCGTGGGCATCGTCATCGGGGCCGCATTTGGGAGTATCGTAAAATCATTGGTCGATGACGTGATCATGCCTCCGATCGGGCTCGCGCTGGGCAATGTCGATTTCGCGGATCTGTTTCTGCTCCTGAAGGAGGGATCGAAGGGTGCCCCGCCATACGCGACCCTGGCTGACGCCAAAGCTGCAGGGGCGGTCACCCTGAATTACGGCATGTTCATCAACAACGTCGTGACGTTCCTCATCGTCGGGTTCGCCATTTTCCTGGTGGTTCGACTCGCCAACCGGTTGCGCCCGACGGAGGCTGCCGCAGCACCGAATACCAAGGACTGTCCTTACTGCCGGATGCCGGTCCCGGTGAGCGCGGTCCGCTGTCCTCACTGTACCTCCGAGCTGAAATAATGCCTCCTCGGCTGGTCTACCTTGCGGTCCTGGCGGTCGCTGTCAGTCCGGCACCTCCCAATCTGCCAATGCCGGTCTCGATGCCTCCTCCACGCAGTACGGCCAGGAGTATCAGCGGCTGTCCCATTTGGCAGCGAGGAGCGACACCCCTGGAGAGCCGCGGACCCAGGGCGACACTGCCCGATCTGACCTCCATGACTGTGACGGGTGGGACGTGAGCGAACACGCAGCGCCGACCGGGCCGGACCTCGAGTCAGGCATTTCGATCGCTGAGGTGCCGGACGGAGGCACGCTGGCCGGTCACGCCGGCGGAAAGCCGGTCCTCCTGGTCCGTCAGGGGGAGGAATGGTTCGCCGTCGGGGCGGTTTGCAGCCACTACAGTGGCCCCCTGGCCGAGGGACTGGTGGTGGGCGACACGGTACGGTGCCCCTGGCACCACGCCTGCTTCAGCCTCCGCACCGGAGCAGCGCTGCGCCCGCCGGCGCTTAACGATTTGACCTGCTGGCGGACGGAGCAGCGGGCCGGGAAGATCTATGTCACCGGAAAGGCGCCGAATCCAAAGACCGGCGGAGGCGTCGCCAAGCGCAGCAGCGCCACTCCGGATTCGGTGGTAATCATCGGCGCGGGTGCAGCCGGCGATGCGGCTGCCGAGACCCTGAGGCGTGAGGGCTACGAGGGTCGAGTGACATTGTACGATCCCGATCCTGACGCCCCGTATGACCGGCCCAACCTCTCCAAGGACTACCTCGCGGGCACGGCTTCCGAGGACTGGATCCCGCTGCACCCACCGGAGTTCTACCGGGACCGGGGCATCGACATCGTCCATGATCGGAGGGTGTCCGCAATCGAGCCCAAGGCCCGTCGCGTTCGCCTGGACGACGGCAGCACCATGGAGTTCGGCGCGCTCCTCCTCGCCACCGGCGCCACTCCCATCCGACTTCCAGCCGAGATGGAGCGAGGCAATCCCCCGGTCTACTATCTCCGCAGTTTTGCCGACAGCAAGGCGATCGTGGCGGCCTCGGGCAAGGCCCGTCGTGCCGTGGTGCTCGGTGCCAGCTTCATCGGCCTCGAGGTAGCCGCCTCACTCCGGGCGCGCGAGCTGGAGGTCCACGTCGTGGCACCGGAGCCGCGTCCGCTGGAACGGGTCATGGGCGGTCAGCTGGGAGACTTTATCCGGCGGCTCCATGAGGAGCATGGAGTGCAGTTTCATCTGAGCCAGAAGGCCGCTGCGATCGGCGATGGTGCAGTCACGCTCGAGGATGGCACCCGTCTGCCTGCGGACCTGGTGGTTGCCGGTATCGGCGTCCGGCCCAACATCGAGCTGGCCGAGGCTGCCGGGTTGGGCGTCGACCGCGGCGTGCTGGTGGACGAGCGGCTGCAGACCAGCGCTCCCGGGGTCTACGCCGCTGGTGACATCGCCCGCTGGCCCGATCCCCTCAGCGGAGAGCGGATTCGTGTAGAGCATTGGGTCGTCGCCCAGCGGCAGGGCCAGGCGGCCGCAAGGAGCATCCTGGGCGAGAGGGACCGCTTTCGTGCCGTCCCCTTCTTCTGGAGCCAGC
>JBDTTD010000122.1:0-7543 GCA_039930805.1 Gemmatimonadales bacterium
AAGGTTGACCCGCTCGTTGTACGTCGGCACCACGACGAGCAGACGCTCAGCCACGGGCGCGCCGAAGATGCAGCACAGCGCCGAGGAGCGTGACCAGTACGACGGTGGCCCAGGTGACGGCGCTGATCATGGCCGCCGTGCGAACAATGGCGGGCCGGTAGCGCATCACCACCCGATGCTCACCACTCCCGGCCAGGGGAACCGCCATGAGTGCATGATTGGCCCGAACCACCGGCACCGGAACTCCATCGATTGCCGCTTCCCACGACCGGTGATACGCGCGGCTCACCTGCAGCAGTGCCGGCCCGTTCGAACGAACCCGCACCACCAGGGTGTCGTCGCCGTTGCCCTCGATGACCGCTGTGCCGGTTCCCCCCGCCTGTCCTATCGCCAGCACTGGCTCCTCCACTATGGTGGTCCTGGTGGGGTCGAACGTCGGTGACCAGAGCAAGGCTATTCGCCGGATTGAATCGGGCTCGACCAGAACCTCCGGTACCACCGACACGCCAGGCAGTGCGGCGTCGTTCACGTATACCGACACTCGCTGATCGGCGCCGAGCAGCCGCAGGCCGGGCAGGTCCACCCGCCCCGGCACGAGCACGTACCGGGCAGCCAGCGCCCGCAAGGCCGGACTGCTCAGGAAGGCGAGCCAGTATTGCTCGAGCTCCGTGGTCGTCCGAGCTCCCTGCCGGACGCCATAGCGGGTCAGATCATTGTACCAGCGAAGCTGGTTTCCGTGGTAGCCGAACACTTCCGGAACCCCATAGCTTGCCAGAAAACCCTCCGGGTAAACCCCGCCGACCGTGAGCACGCGCTCCCCCGGTACCAGCCGGGCGTGAAGCGCCTCGATGCCGGGATCCGGGGGGAAGAAGTCGTCATACCGCACGACCTGGATATAGCGTTGGTCGACCCGCATGAGGTCGATGACCGTGAGCAGGGTGAGCACGAGGACCACATGGCTGGCTTTCAGCCTGCCGCGGCTCCAGAGGTACACTGCCCCCCAGGCAGCGGCGCAGATCAGCGCTACAATGAGCGCGCCCGCCGCGAGTCTTCCGACATTGGCCGCGAAGGCGTCGATCCGCCCGCCCCCCTCGGCCTCACCAAAAATCGAAGCCCACATGCCATAGAGACCGGTCCCGGCCACGAGCATCATCGCCGCCACCACCAGCGCCGCGACGGCCCCGGCTGCGAGACCCACCGACATGGCTCGACGCGCCCGCGGATCGTCGGCGAGGGCACGCTCGATCAGCAGTGCCGAGAGCAGGGTGAGGGCCACGATCGCCAGGTACGTTGCTAGACTGGGCGCCCGGAAGTTCTTGAGCCCGGGTACCACCGAGTAGAGCAGCCTGAAGAACGGGGTGCCAGCGCCCAGCGCGTAGAGCAGTGCGATGCCGGCCATGGCTGCCAGGCCCCAGCGTCGCCGGTCACCCCGGAGCCCTGCCAGCGCGGCGATCCCCAGCACGAACACCAGTGCGCCGCCGTACTCGGAATTGTGCTTGAACGGGTTCTTCCCCCAATACGTCTGCGACTGCACATCGGTTCCCGAAAATTCGGGGATGAACAGCGACGCGGTCTCTTCCGCATGGAGCGACCAGGTGGCCGAGTACTCGAAGCCGCGTCCGGGCCCCGCCCGGGGAGAGTCCTCCCGGAGATAGTGGTACATCGGGAGCAGGACCACCGCGGCTATGCCGGCAGCGGTGGCCGCCGCGACCATGCCTCCCGCAAGGCCGTTGGCGAGAAAGGCCCCACCAGCATGGCGCCGGGCCCAGAGAGTCGCGAGAGCGTAGACCGTCAGGGCCAGATACCCGTAATACGCGAGCTGAGGGTGCGCCACCACCATCAGCCCCGCCACGACACCGAGCCAGATGAAACGAACCCAGGAGTGGCGGTCGAGGGCGGTAACCAGGAGCCAGAGTGCCGCCGGGAAGAGCGCAGTGACATACATCTTGCCGTCCTGGCCGCCCCAGACCAGGCTAACGAGGTTCGCCGACAGCATATATGCGCATCCGGCAAAGAGCGCCACCAGTCGGCTGGCACCGAATCCCCGCACCGCCAGGTACATGAAAACCCCCGCCAGGTAGACATGGAGGATGAGCTTCCACGCGAGGGCAGCGGTCAGCGGCAGAATGAAATGGAGGATCGAGGCGGGATAGAGAATGTCCCCGCTGCCGGCTTCGATTGTCGGGACGCCCCCAAAGAGGTAAGGGTTCCACAGCGGCAGGCGGCCGAGTGCCTTGATGTGCTCAACGAAGAACTTCCGGAACATGATGCCGGCGGCAATGGTATCCTGGCCCATCAACATGCTGCCCGGTCCGCTCAGCAGATACTCGCGGAAGAGCAGCAACGTCAGCGCCGCCATCACTACGAATGGAGTCCAGCGCGGGATCTGATCCAGATCTGACGACTGCGGCTCAGCCACTCAGCCCTCTCCGAAGTAGAAAGGGAACGGCGGGCAGTACTTCCGTTCCGGTGAGCAGGAGGCGGCTGGCCAATGCCAGCGCCGCTGCCGGTTTGAGACCGATGTCGCCAGCGAGCATCAGGAGAAACACCGATTCCCGCGGGCCCAGGCCTCCGGGAGCAAACAGTGCCAGGAAGCCCACCAGGTAGGAGCAGGTGAATACGCCGGTGGCCTGAGGAAGACCCAGGACGACGTTGGGTAACAGACCGCGGGCCAGCAGCAGAAGGGCCACGCCGTAGCCGATCCAGGCCAGCACGTTGGCGACGAATGCCGCCACAACCATTCCCGCCGGGATGGCACGTGGCCGCGGCCAGGCGGCTGGCAGCAGCCGGCCGATCCGGTCGAGGAACGGTTGAGAGGTGAGTCCAGCGACACCGACCAGGGAGAGGATGATCACTGCGGCTGCGATCGGGATAGCCCCCTGCCCCACAGCCTGAAATGTGTCACCCGCCGTCACGGCCACCACCGCCGCCCCGCTCGCAAGGGCCAGTACCTGCAGCACCAGTGCGCCCGCAACCGCCACCGCCGGATCCACTCCTGCACGCTGGGCCAATACTGCCGCGCCGGCCACCGCCCACACCTTTCCCGGTATGTACTTCCCCAGGCTGGCAAGGAACCAGATGCGCGCAGCAGTCAAGAAGGCCAGTGTTTCTCCCATGCTGAGTACGACCCGGCGCCAGGCCTCGATCAGAACCGCGTAGCTGGCAAAGACCGTCAGGACACTGGCTACGATCCACCCGGTCGAAAACTGCCACTCGATCGGCTGGGACCGCAGGCTCTGCCAGTTTACGGCGATCGACCGAATGGCCAAGCCTACCAGCAGCGCCCCAACGAAGAACTGTAGTGCACGCCAGATTCTAGGCCGCGCCACTGGGCCGTTCCGCTTTCACCTGAACTTGGACCGTGTCGCCCGCTTCGTCCTCGATGGCGATGACCGTCCGCTGTCCGCCACCGGTGGTAAGGACCACTCGACCATCGGCCGAGACGCGGGCCGCCCGGACCGACCGGCGGAACCGGCGCCACTGAACGATCTTGTGCGCCGAGGCGAAAAAGGGGCGATCGTCCGCCAGCGCCTGCAGCAAGCTAACGAAGGCCGGCTCGGCGCCGGGGAACCCGAGTGATTCCATTGAATTGGGGTGCCAGAGCCCTCCCCAGACGCCTTCCACCGCCTTGCATTCGCGGACGAGCTCCCGGGCATCCTCGATCCAACGCCCGGGCTCCTCGACCCCGGCATACTTACTTAGCGCCCGATCCATCCAGACCAGCGGAACCAGATCCAGCGGCATGGTAACCTGGCGCGCCGCGTCCCAGGCGGGAATCACGTCGGCCGCGCCGAGGCGGAAGCCGTTCCGGTCGGCAAAACCCCAGGATGCGTCGTACTCGAGACCGGCCTCCACCATCAATCGCTGAGTGAGCCCGGGGCGCATGCGGAGGAAGTGCTGCCGGATTCCATCAATCGGCGTGTCCGCAAGCCGGCTCAGCATCCGGCGCTGACCGACCATGGCCTTGGCGTTATCGGCCGTGGCAAAACTGCCGTGGAGCCCCACCTCATGGCCGGCGTGGGTCAGTGCGGCGAGGATTCGACGCGTCGGTGGTCCCTCCGGCCGGTAGGTCGAATCGCCCGCCAGTATGGACCTCAGAGTGGGTTGAGCACAGATGACGAACCAGGTCGCCCGGATCCCATGATGCGCCTCGAGCTGCAGCAGAGAGTGTACGCCCCGGGTTACCGGGTCCCGGCCGATGCTTCGTCTGGCGGCCCGAGCAACGCGAGCAATGAGGGTCCAGTTTCGCCTTCTCGCCAGCTCGGCCAGCCGCAGCAATGGAAACAGTGGCCACCACTCCACCACATCGAGGTCATGAGTCATGGAGGCCGCCCACCGATGCCCGTCCGGCCAGGGAGCCAGCGACCGCACCGGACGCCGGCCCGCCACGGCGAGCGCGGCCCGGCGCAGCTCGACCGCCAGTTGGGATACCACCGGCTTCCGGCTCTGACCGGCGGCGACGAGAGGATTCTCGGTCGAAGGCACCCGCCCATAGCGGTCGGTAACCGGAGACCGTTGCTCGATGGCGCCTCCGGCCACCTCGGCCACACCCCGAAGCGCCGCGCTGGTTATGCGAACCTCTCCGTCACCGCGCTCCAGCGCGGCGTGGGGGCTCAGGTCAGCCGCCGCGGATCCTGCCGAGCCGCGCTCGATAACCACCAGCCGCACTAGATCGCACTCCGCTTGCTCGGCCACGAGGAGGCGCGACAGGTCGACCAGGACGTCGAGCCCGAAGCGTTCAGCCGGGGCCAGCCGCGCAACCGCCGCGTCCACCAGGATCACCGCCACCCCACTTCCGGAACCAGCTCCCTGACGGTTCGCGCCGGCTGACCGGCGACCACGTGAAGCGGGGGCACATCGGACGCCACGACGCTGTTGGCGCCGACTACTGCCCCGCGGCCGATGCGCACGCCGGGGAGCACCACGCACCCGGCTCCGAGCCAGGCATCTTCCTCGATCACGATGGGCCCCTGCGAAACCGGCGCGAAGCCGCGGATACGGGAATGATTGGGGTGGGAGGAGGTGACCAGGGTGACGCGGGGCGCGATGCTCACCCGATCCCCGATGGTGATATTGCCCCGCTCGGCGAGCTCCTCGACAATCAGGAAATCATCGGCGATGTACACCTCGCGGCCTATCGTGAACCCACAGGACCGAAGCAGGCTCACGCGCCAGGCCGGAAAGAACGCATTCCGGGCCCACCGCTTGAGGATCTTCTTGCGAAGGCGCCACGCGAAGCTCACGAGCTATCCCAGGTAGCGGTAGAGGCCGGACCCCAGCCGCGCGATTCCGGCCGGCAAGCGAGACCAGACTGCGGCTACGGCCGCCATAGAGCCCCGGTCGCGCTCGGCGAGGTTCAATCCAGCGGGCGTTGGCCAGTAATCATAGGCCAGCGGTAAGGCCTGTCCACCCCAGCGGCGTTTGAACTCCACCAGCCCTTCCTGCTCCGGGGCGGCACGGCCCATGTCGAAGCGCCGCCCGGCGGCGATGGCATCCTGAATAGCCGTCCAAAGCAGCACATGGTTCGGACGGTGCTCCAGCCGAGCCGGATCCGACGCGCCGAAGGCGTAGATCCAGGAGCGCGGCCCTTTCCAGACGGTGATGGCGGCCGCCGGCGCTCCGCTGCCGGTGAAGGCGAGGTAGACCTGGGCCAGACCGTCGCGCTGCAGCCGGCGGCATCCCTCGACGAAGAACCGCCTGGGCGGTGCGGGCAAGCCATGGCCGTGCGCAGTTCGCTCCTCCAGCTCGGCCATGATCAGCCAGTCCTCCGCGGATTCTCCCCGGCGGACGACGATACCGGCCTTCTGTCCCTTCTTTATGCTGCGCTGGGTGCTGCCGGTATGCAGCTGCTGCCACACGGCGGCCTCGCCCTGCTCCGTCGGTATTTCGTACGTTGCGTAGCGCGAGGCCCGCTGAAAGCCGGCCGGAGCCGGATGCTCGCCGCGGCTCTTGAGCTCGATCCGGCGCACGCCACGTTCCCGCGCATGCTCGAGCACCGCACGGGACAGCGCCGTGGCCGTGGCCGAGTCCCGGGCGAGGGGGCCCGCAGCGTAGCTGAAGGGCAGGCTCACGAATCGTCTCGGGCCCACCAAGGGCGGAATCTCCGCCACGGCCAGGAGGCCGCACAGCTCCCCATCCTGCCGAGCCGAGTAGTAGTCGAGCCGCAGGCGATAGATATCCGCCAGGCAGAGCGCCCAATCCGGCTGATGGTAGAACGTGCCGTGGGCCGCCGCAAACCCGCGCCAATCCTCCGGCGGCTCAGCCGTGCGGCTGATGCTTGGCGACGACATCATAGATCTCGAGGAAACGGTCAATAGCAGCTTCCGGCGCGTAGGTTTGAAGGATGTGTTCCTTCCCTGCCCTGGTGAGCCGATCGCGGAGTGGAGGATCGGCGAGCAGACGCTGAATCTGGTCGGCCAGGTGGAGCGGGTCGCCGTCGCGCGCGATGAGGCCGGTCCGCTCGTCCCCCACGACCTCAGGGATGCCGCCGGCAGCAGTCCCGACAACGGCGGAGCCGGCCAGCAGCGCTTCCACCAGCGTCAGTCCCAGACCTTCGGCGTGGCCGCGACTCGGCAGGACCGTCACCGTGCTGGCACCGTACTCGGCGGCCATGCCGCGCTGGGGGACGAACGGCGCCCAGGTGGTCCTGGACCCAATTCCCAAGTCACCGGCGAGCGACTCCAGCTGAGACCTTGCGGGGCCCTCGCCCAAAATCTTGAGCTCGCAGGCCACACCGCGCATCGCCAGCTCCGCTACCGCTTGGAGCAGGACATCGACCCCCTTGCTAGGCACCAGGTTTCCCGCGTAAAGCACGCGCGGAGGATTCACCTTTTCTGTCCGGACTCCTTCCAGGAATAGTTTGACATCCACCGGCATGGGGCACACCAGCACTTTCCCTTGAAGCCCCGGCAGCATCAGCTCGAGGTCCTCCGCCAGAAACTTCGACACCGTCGTGACCTGTGCGGCCCTTCGGAAGACGGGACGGGCGATCCGGCGCACCAGGTCCCCCCGCTCCAGCAGCCGGACGTCGGAGCCATGGCAGGTGATGAGGTAGGGCACCTTGGCACGGCTTGCGAACCAGCCGGCCGGCATCCACCAGTGCGCATGAATCACGTCGGGCGAGAATCGCCGTATCGCGCTCCGGACCGCCAACCCGAACGCCACGAGAAAGCCGGGGAATGCCAAAGCCGCCAAGGGTGACAGCAGCGTGCGCCCATGGAGGTTGCCGGTGTAGGCCACCCGCTCGAGGGTCTCCGGGGCATACCGAAACCGGTGGATCCGAAGACCGGCAGCTTGTTCCTCTATAGCGGTACCGGGCGCGTGAGGCGCAAGCACCTCCACCTCGTGGCCCCGGGCCGCGGCGCCCTCGGCGATACGGGCGACAAAGGCACCGGCGGGATCACCGGCGAAGCGGGGGTAGTTGTGTGTCAGCGTGAGGATTCGCAAGCGCTCAACCGGCGAGGGCAGTGCGGTACCATCCCTCGCACAGCTCGGCCACGTTGTCGGGGGCAAGCCGGGCGCGCCACGATTCGCCAACCAGCCG
>JBDTTD010000123.1:0-7369 GCA_039930805.1 Gemmatimonadales bacterium
AGGATGGCACAGTCCCGCTTGGGGCGGTCGGTGCGATCCACGGCCAGGCGCAGCAGCTCCTCGACGCTATCGGCATAGCCTTGGCGCTCCTGGTGCCGGATTACGGTCAACGGCAGGACCCGGGTGTACCGCTCCAGGACTTCCGCCGTGGAATCGTTGGAGCCGTCATCCAGAACCAGCATCTGGTACTCCCGTTGGAAGCCGGCAAACACCTGGCGGATCTTCCACAGCAGGAGCCCGATAGTGGGGGCTTCGTTGTAACTCGGTATGCAAACGTAAATCATGAGCCGTCAAGAGAATGGACGCACGAACGATAAACCCCTAGAACCCGCACTGCCATCCCGTGAACCGAGAATCCTGAAGCTTCCTGGAGGCCGATTCTGGCCAGATTTTCCCGGAGCCCGGGTTCGCTGAGCACCCGCCGAACCGCGGCGGCAAACCCGGACGGGTCCCCGGCCGAAACCATCAGGCCGGCCCCGGTACCAAGCAGCTCGGGAATGCCTCCCACCCGGGTTGCCACGACCGGTACGCCCATGGCCATAGCGGCCAGGATCGAGCTTCCCAGTCCCTCGGATGTCGAGCTGAGCACACAGACATCGGCGCCCGCGAGGGCGGTGTGTGGGTCAGGCAGTTGATCCACCAGATGGAAGCGCCGGTCCAGGCCGGCCGCCGAGATTCGCTGCTCCAGCAAACCGCGCAGCGGCCCTTGCCCCGCGATAACCCAGTGGAGGTCGGGCAAGTCCCGGACCAGCAACGCCGCCGCCGCTATGAGGGTGGACTGGTCCTTTTCCGGGGTCAACGCCGCCAGGCTGACGGCAATTCGTCCATTTTCGGGGAGACCCAACGCGTGTCGGATAGAAGGCTGGGGGGCGGCCGAGCTCTCGATGTCGACGGCGGAGGGGATGATCACGATTCGCTCCGCCGGCACGCCGCCGGCCACCAGCGAGTCGCGGACCGCCTTCGAGATGGCGATGACCCGCCGGGCCTTGAGCCAGAAGCCGCGGTGCCGGATGGGGAAGACGACGCGACGGGTAACCACCAACGGGGACCCGGTCAGGGCAGCGCAGACACCCGAGAGGGTGAGGGAGTGGGCGTCGTGGGCGTGGAGAACGGCGTGAGGCCGGCGGAGCTCCTGGAGAATGGGCCAGAGGACCCGCGGATCCAGTCCCGCCTTCCAGGTGACAGTCCGAACCCGCACGCCGGCGGATTGCAGTCGTCGGGACAGCTCGGTTCCGGCGCCGGTGACGACGACCTGCTCGGTGCCGGCGCGGTCGAGGGCCCGGGCAAGCAGCCAGACCTGCCGTTGACCGCCTCGCCATTCGCGACCTGAGGCCACGTGGACGACGGCTGGGGTCACGTCCTGGGTAGAGCCTCTGCCGGCCAGCTTCCGCTTTCGCGCACAACGGGCTGGGGTCCGCTTTCCCGCACCACATCCGCCAGCAGAGTTCGAAGCTCGGCCAGACTGAACGGCTTGTGGAGGTAGGGTCGGTCGAGCGTTTCCAGAAATGCGAGGGTATCGCCCCGAACAGTATCCCCGGTGCTGAAGACGAGCCGGGCCGCCATGGCGGGGTTGCGCCGGGCCAGCTCCTCGTAGAATTCCCGACCTCCGTACCGGGGCATCCGCAGATCGGATATGATCAGGTCGAACTGCTCGCTGGTCGCGCGGGAAAGCCCTTCCTCGCCGTCTCCGGCGACTACTGGGATGTGTCCCCATGCCTCCAGCGTCGCCCTCATGTAGTGTAGGATGTGCGGCTCATCGTCGACCACCAGCACGCGGAGCCGTTTGGTGGGGCTGCGAGAGGCGGCGTCGACCGGAGGTGTGGAAGTGGGGGCGGAAATCGGCAGCTGTACCGTAAAGGTCGAGCCCTTGCCCTCCTCGCTCGAGAGCATGATTCGGCCACCGTGCTCCTTCACGATGCCCTGGCTGATCGAGAGTCCAAGGCCGGTACCCTCGCCTTCGGCCTTGGTGGTGAAGAAAGGCTCGAAGACCTGGGTGGCCAGATTCTCGGACATGCCCGGCCCATCGTCGATGATGTCGATCGCCACGCCGTCCAGCCAGCGCCGGGCCCGGACCACGACGGTGCCGGGTCTTCCGGTGGATGCCACCGCCTGGGCGGCGTTGTTGATCAGGTTGACGAAGACTTGCTGGATCTGGTTGGGATCTATGTCGGGCATGGGTAGGTCGGGCTCGACCTCGATCCGAGCCTCTACCCGGTACGCCATGAGCTGGTTTCGCAGCAGCACGAAGGTGCCATCGAGCAGGGGCTTGAGCGCCGTAGGCCGGCGCTGATGCTCCTGCTTTCGGGCAAAGCCCAGGAGGTTCCTGACGATGCTGGAGGCGCGTTCGGCTTCCTCACGAATGACGGTGAGTGGCTCGCGGATGTTGGGGGGAATGTGAGGCACTTCGGTGAGGAAGTCCGCGAACCCGAGCACCGAGGCCAGAGGGTTGTTCAGGTCGTGGGCGATGCCTGCAATCAACTGCCCGATGGCCGACATTTTTTCCGACTGGATCAACTGGTCTTGCAATCGGCGTCGCTCGGTCTGGTCGTCGAACAGGAGCACGACGGCGCTCCGGTCGTTGCTGCTAATCGGCACCGCGGTAACGGCATAGGTCCGCTCGCCGGTGCGAAGCTCGACCTCCCGGCCCGCTCCTTGCTGGTCGAGAGCCCGCTGGATGTCGGTGGCCCACTCGGGCGGAATGAACGCCTGCCACGGCCGGCCGATGAGGCTCGCGGGGGGGGCGTTCACCAGGTCGGCAAAGGCCCGGTTGGCTCGCCGGATGGCGCCGCTTCGGTCCACTATGCACAACGCGGGGGAAATGGCATCCACCACCTCCTGCCAGGTGCGCCGTCCGTCGTCGTGAAGGTCCACCAGCCGGGCACTCTCGAGGGCAATGCTGGCCTGCGACACGAGCCCTTCGAGCAGAACCAGGTCGGCCGGCCCGAAGCGACCCGCTTCACCGCGTGCGGCGATGGCCCCGGTTACCCTTCCCTTGGCGATGAACGGTGCGACCAGCCAGCTTCCCACCGCCAGGGGGGGCGGAGTCAGGCCAGCCTCCCTCAGGATGGCGTCCAGACCGTCATGAATGAGCAGGGGGCCGCGGCGTGTGGCCAGCTCCAGCAAGGGCCGAGGGTTGGTGCGGCCTGGAGGCCAGCCCAGTACGAAGTCGATGGTCTCGGCTTCACGCTGAAAGAGGGCGATGGCGATCTCGCTGGGGGCGAGCGACTCCCGGACATGCCGCACCAGCAGATCTATCACCGAGGCACGGCGCAGGGTCCCCGCCACTTCCTGGCCGAAGGCGGTGAGCCGGCGGACAAGGTCGAGATCGGTGGGAGCGTTGGTGCTGTCGGGTCCCGACAGGAGTTTCGCTGATGGAGGGTTCGTCATGATCCGTGCGAATACGCGGGGCCGCCTGACCGCGGCAGACCTGCAGCTGGTGATCCTGCTGCTGAGCCGTGGGTCCGCCCACCGTCGCGCTTACCTGGAACGCCGGCTAACGACCGAAGGACCCGACTCACTGCTCGACGCGCCTGACCTGGTCGAGCGGCTGCTGACAGTGCGTTCGATGCTGCTTCCGTCCGAGGCGCTCTTCTTCTATGTCCTGGTGCGGCATGCGTTGCGCGGTGCCGGGCTCGACGACCGTGACCTGGCCGACTATCTGGCCGCCCTGTTGATGGAGTTCGGGCAGCGGGACCGAGCCTGGCGAGTAGACTGGAACGACGACCAGCGACATCGCTACCTGATCGACATCCTGACCGATCTCGAGGCCACGGCGGGCGACCGCCGCTTCAAGGTGATGGTCCACCTGGGCAATTACGCGCTCTGGCTGACTGGACTCTTTCCCGATTATATCGCCGCCCGGCGGCTGCGCAAAGCAGGCCCGGACGTGAGCTACTATGACGCGCTCGGCAGCCGCGGATTCAGCCTTGCATCCGACCATGCACTGGCGCCTCAATACGGCCTCGATCTCGTCCTCCGCACCGCCGCCGAGCGCTTCCCGGCCTTACGGAGCGCGCTCAACGGCGTGAGCGATCGAGTCTTCTTTCCGTCGTCCTCCCACTAACCCCCGCCGGGCCAAACCGGCTTCGTTCACCAGCGCCGAGAACAAACCCTGTTCCGGAGCCAGGCGATCCGCGTGCATCTCCTCCGGGTGCCACTGCACAGCCAGGATCCAGGAGGTCCCGGGGCCGCTCTCGGCTGCCTCGATCAACCCGTCGCTGGTCCAACCGCAGGCAACCAGACCCGGCGCCAGCTCCTTAATGGCCTGGTGGTGTACCGAGTTCACCGTCACGCTGGTGGTTTCCAGCGCGGCCGCCGCGCGGCTGCCGGACTGGATCCGGACTGAATGGCTGCGGACGTCGCGGGCGCCGAGCGGACTGTGATCCACGGTCCCGGGACGCTCGGACGGGAGATCCTGAAAGAGCGTCCCACCCAAGGCCACATTGATCAGTTGAATTCCCCGGCAGATCCCCAGGATCGGCAGCTGGCGTTGCCGGGCCACGGCAAAGAGCGCGAGCTCGAACAGATCCCGCTCCCTGCTCGGGGGTTGCAGCAAGGGCGACGGATCCGCCCCGTACCAGGAGGGATGGACGTCCTCCCCGCCGGTGAGCAGGAGTCCGTCGCAGCCATCGAGTGCTGATCCCGCCAGCGGGGCACCCATCAGTGGTGAGAGAATCAGGGGAACGCCGCCCGCGGCCAGGAGGGCTCGCACATACGCGGCGTTGACTCCCGTGCGGTCGGCCCCGTCCCAGATGCGGACCACGCCGCTGACGGCTATGCGGGCAAGACTCACTGAATCACCGTATCGGGGAAGAGCGGGCACCGGGGGTCTTCGATTTTTGCCGGATCCAGCTGGATGCCGATCAAGGGCACCGTGATGTCTCCGATCGACACCCGTCCGATCTCCGGTGCGCCCTCGACCGGAGTTCCCTCATAGACGACCACGCCCCGCGCCTTTTCACTCGGATCGAGAACCAGCACCCCGAAGCCCGGCTTTACGTTGGAAGGCAAGCTGCCCTGGACTCCGATGATCCATAGCGAATCGGCTCGACCGACGATGGCCGGATATGCCGGCCCAGCGACCACCCGCGCCACCAACCGCTCGGGGAGGTTGCGCGGAGGAGTACCGAGCGTCTGGCCCGCAATACTGAACTGGCCCAGCAGCGCAGTTGGTCCGGCGAGCGATGCCAGGCCACACGCCGCGGAAGGTTGTCGATCACCCGACCGGGTGCAGCCGGCGATCACGAGGAACGCGAGACCCAGGACATTGCGCATAACAGCTAAGATAACTCGCCGACCGAAGGGATGAGACCCGGGAGCTAGGACCAGATCTCGCGCTGTACCCACGTCTCCCGGGTCAGGATGACACCGTCCGGAAACCGGGTCTGGAATTCGGCGCGAAAGCGGGGCGCGTGGTCCCGCAGGTACCGATCGAGATCGGCCTGTCCGTCCGCCTGATAGCTGGTTCGAAATCGATTGGCCGCGGCGAGGCTGAAACGGATCCGGCGAAAGCAGCCGGTGGCGAATATCTCGGGAATGTGACGCTGCCTCATGTGCTCCTCGACCGCCGCTGCCAGTTTTGCCTCGACCTGTAGAGTGACTTCGTAGCTGATCATGGGTCGAATCTCGGTTGCAGCTTAGGAGGCGCCGAGCTCCGCAATCACGCGAGTAAGGTTCACCCTCGCCTGCACCTCATAGCGATCACGGAAAAAGTCCGTCTGGTAAATGAAGCGCCGTCCCAGAAATCCCTCCAGGATCTCGGCCCGCGCACTTTGATATATCGCTTCAGGCACCCAGGCATACTCCTGCCGGATCCGTTGCTCGAACCGGTCGAAGAGTTCAGGGATCCGGCCGAGGATGGACAGGTCGATGTCGCAGAGGAGGGCCGCGTCCGGCTCCCCGGGAATGGAAAGGTGCTGGGTGGCGAGGACGAGGTCTGCAATTCGGTGGGCGACCTCCAGAGAGCCTCTCGCATCTGCCAGGCTGGTCCTCGCCAGCCGGGCACTCTGGTCTTCGTTGTCGGAGGCCCCTGGCTGATAGACCGCGTCGTGAAACCAGGTGGCAGCCTCTACCTCGTCGGGGCGCTCCGCCAGGTGTCGGCCCAGATCGAATTGAGCCAGGCAATCGCGGATGTGCTCGGCGGTATGGTAAACGCGGGCCGGTTCCGCGTACGCCGCCTCCAGGCGGGCGAAGACCGAAATCCCGTCTCCCTGGGCGCCGAGCCGGTTCCACAATCCGATCCAGCGGCTCCGATCCAGGGACCTGGGCTGGGCCACCACGCTATCGAGACGCCGCCATGGTCGGAGCGCTGCTGCCCAGCAGGTGGTTACACCACTCAACTTCGATCTCGAGCCGCTCCATCTGCAGGGCCGCCTCCGTCAGGCACTCCTCCAGTTCGCGGTCACCGGCCACAGAGGGCAGCGCGCTTACCAGCTCTCTGAGCCCCTCCAGCTCGAAGGTGAGAAGCTGGTGGTAGCGGTGGGCGGCGGAGGGCAGCGTGGGAGCCAGCCGGCGCAGCTCCGCCTTCCGGTCCAGCGTGTGCTCGATCGAGTGGCGGGCAGCATAGTCTTCGGCAGCGATGCGCGGCCGGCGCCGCTCGAGCGCCGGGACCAGAAACGGCAGCCGGCGCCGATGGCGGGTCCGGAACCGCTCGAGAGACTCCAGAAAGCTGCGCAGGGTGAGCTCCACCGCGGGCCTCTGCTGTCCTGGGCCGGGCTGAAATGATGAGGGAGCCCGATAATAGCGCGAAACCAGCCGCTAGCATAGAGGCGCTCGCTTGACGGTGTTCCGGTGCGCTCCTAACATTCGCCTTCTCCCTTGTCTGATTCCTGCCTGCAGTACCCCGAGGTGGACACGATGAGTGGTGCGTGCCGGCCGTGTTCGAGAATGTAAAGGCCCGGCTGGAAAGGCTGTTTCGCGACCATTCCCGCTCCGATCCGCGGGCTTACCTGGCAGGCCTCCGCGAGGCCCTCCTGGAGGCCAAGGTAGGAGTCGGCGTCATGAAGAGCGCGCTTTCCGCCACCGAGCGCGAGCTGGTAGCCGAGCGGCGCCAGCTGGCCGACGCGGAGCGGAGAGGCCGGCTTGCGGCGGAGCTGCCCGACGCGGAAACAGCAGTACTGGCGGAACGGTACGCGGTGAAGCACCGCGAGCGGGTCGCGGTACTGGAGAGGAAGCTCGTCGTCCAGCGCGACGAGCTGGTATTGGCGGAACGTGAGGTCGAGGAGATGCTCGTCCAGGTCCGCGCCGGCCGGCCCGGATTGGGGGCCGAGTCCATCGCCGCCGCCTGGCGGGATCTCGAGTCCGCCGGAGGGGATCGCCCCGACCTGGCGCCGGAGGACGAGCGGCTTCGAGCGGAGGCCGACCGGAAGCT
>JBDTTD010000124.1:0-7365 GCA_039930805.1 Gemmatimonadales bacterium
AGCGTCCCCGCAGCGCGGGCCACGAGCTCCATGACCGCCTTGTCGGTTTCCACCTCGGCAAGCACGTCACCCACGGCAACGGCTTCGCCCTCCTGCTTCTTCCATTCGACCAGGCGCCCTTCCTCCATGGTGGGGGAGAGGGCTTCCATTACGACCTTCGTAGTCATTCTTGAGTCCTGGTTGATGCGCTATTGGCTATTGGCCTTTGGCTGTTCGCCTCGGAACCTAAGCTTCGTCGGCATCGGAACAGCCCATAGCCAATAGCCCATAGCCAATAGCCAGCATCACTCACGATACAACACCTGATTGACCGCGCTCACGACCTTCGCCGGATCAGCCTTGGCGGCCTTCTCCAGCTGCTTGTTGTAGGGCATCGGCACATCGGCGCCGGTAACCCTCAGAACCGGTGCGTCGAGCTCATCGAAGACCTCGCGCTGAATGGTGTCCACCACCTGGGCGCCGATGCCGGCGAACGGCCAGCCCTCCTCCACGACGACGCAGCGGTGGGTCTTGGACACCGACGTGAGCACCGCTTCGGTGTCCATCGGCCTAATGGTGCGCAGATCCAGCACCTCGGCATTGATCCCATCCTGGGCCAGCTGTTCGGCTGCCTTGAGCGACACGCCGACGCTCTTCGAGTGACAGATGATCGTCACGTCGCTGCCTTCCCGCTTTACGTCGGCCAGGCCCAGTGGCACGACATGCTCGCCCTCGGGCACCTCGCCCTTGAGGTTGTACAGCATCTCGCCCTCGATGAAGATCACCGGGTTATCGTCCCGGATGGCGCTCTTGAGCAGTCCCTTGGCATCCGCCGGCGTCGCGGGCATGACCACCTTGAGGCCGGGGATGTGGGCGTACCAGCTCTCGAACGCCTGCGAGTGCTGAGAGGCGAGCTGCAGGGCCGACCCGCCGGGGCCCCGGAATACCGCGGGTACCCCGACCTGGCCATTGGACATGTAGCGCATCTTGGCCGCCGAGTTCACCAGCTGGTCTACCGCGAGCAGGGCGAAGTTCCAGGTCATGAACTCGATCACCGGGCGCAGCCCGACCATGGCGGCTCCCACGCCGACGCCGGCAAACCCGAGCTCGGTGATGGGAGTGTCCACCACCCGCATCGGCCCAAACTCATCGAGCAGGCCGCGGCTCACCTTGTAGGCGCCCTGGTAGACTCCAACCTCCTCGCCCATGAGGAAGACGTTGGGGTCCCGCTGCATCTCCTCGCGGAGCGCCTGGTTGAGGGCGTCTCTATAGGTGATGATAGCCATCAGCGGCTACGAGTCTGCATACACGTGGGTGTAGAGCTCGCCCGGCTCGGGATCGGCCGCCTGGTCGGCGAACTGGTAGGCGTCCTCGACTTCCTCCATCGCCTCCTTATCCATGGCCCGCACCGCGCTTTCATCCATCAGCCCGTCCCCGATCAGGCGCTTCGACCACACCGAGATCGGGTCGCGCTTGCGCTGGTCTTCCACTTCCTCGCGGGTGCGATAATGGCCGTGGATGGGGTCGGACATCGAATGGCCCATGAAGCGGTAGGTGCGGACCTCGAGCAGGGTCGGGTGCTTGTCGTTCCTGGCCCGCTGTACCGCCCGCTCCATGGCCGCGTTCATGGTCAGGACGTCCTGCCCGTCGACCACCTCGTTCGCCATATCGTACGAGCAGGCCCGCTCGGAGATGTCGTAGAGGGCGCTGGCGCGCTCGAGCGCGGTGCCCATGCCGTAGCGGTTGTTCTCGCAAAGGTAGATCGCGGGCAGCTTCCACAGCGCCGCCATGTTGAGCGCCTCGTGGAAGGCGCCGTTGTTGACGGCAGCCTCGCCGAAGTAGCAGACCGCCACCTGGCTGGTGCCGCGATACTTGGCGGCAAACGCCATCCCGGTCGTCAGCGGGATGTGCGCTCCGACGATGCCGTGGCCCCCCAGAAAGCCCAGCGAGGCATCGAACAGGTGCATCGACCCGCCCTTGCCACCGGTCGTGCCCGCTGCCTTGCCGAAGAGCTCGGCCATGACCGCCTGAGCGGAGATGCCCCGGGCCAGTGCGTGGCCGTGCTCGCGATAGGAGCAGGTGATGTAGTCATCCGTCCCCAGCGCTGCGAGGCTGCCCACCGCCACCGCCTCCTGCCCGATGTAGAGATGGCAGAAGCCGCCGATCTTGCCGAGGCTGTACGCTTCGCCGGCCTTCTCTTCGAAGCGGCGGATCAGCAGCATCTGGCGCAGCCAGTGCCGGTACTCATCGGCCCGGCCGGTGTCGAGTCCCTTGGGCTTGGCTTTGGTGCCGGCGGCGGTCGATCCAGCCATCAACTCTCCGCGGCCATGCTGAGAGATTCCTCGCTACGCTCGCGATGACCGCCGCCTTTGGCGGCGGTCACTTGCTCCCAGGCATGATACGACGAGCGCGTGAGTGGGCTGGCCTGCACGTGCGTGAAGCCCATGCCGAGGCCGAGATCACGCAGCTCGGCGAACTCCGCCGGGGTGTAGTAGCGGGCCACCGGCAGGTGGCTCCCGGAGGGGCGCAGGTACTGGCCCAGCGTCAGAATGTTGACGTCACTGGTGCGGAGGTCCCGCATGCAGGTGACTACTTCGTCCCACTCTTCGCCCATGCCGACAATCACCCCGGACTTGGTCAGCCCGTCCGGGGCCATGCGCCGCGCGTCTGCCAGCAATCGCAACGCGCGGTCGTAGCGTCCCCCCGGCCGCGCCATGCGGTAGAGCCGTTCGGCGGTCTCGAGATTGTGGTTGAGGATGTCGGGACGGGCGTCCATCACCATCCGGAGCGCCTGCTCGGAGCCCTTGAAGTCGGGGATGAGCACCTCGACCGTCGTCTCGGGCAGGCGGCGGCGGATCTCGGTGATGCAGCCGGCAAACGCCTCTGCGCCGCCGTTGGGCAGATCGTCGCGGTCAACCGAGGTGATCACGACGTGCTGGAGTCCCATGCGAGCCACCGCCTCCGCCAACCGCAGCGGCTCCAGCTCGTCGAACGCCTTCGGGGTGCCGTGAGAAACCGCGCAGTAAGTGCAGTTGCGGGTGCAGACGTCGCCCAGAATCATGAACGTGGCGGCCTCGTGCTCCCAGCATTCGCCCACGTTCGGGCAGCGCGCCTCCTCGCACACGGTGTGGAGGCCGAGCTCGCGCATCATCCCCTTCAGCCGGACGTAATTGGGGCCACCGGGGGCCTTCACCTTGAGCCAGCCGGGCTTCCGGGCAGGAATAAGGGGTGCCGGGTCTGGATTGGAACCCGATCTCGTCAGTTGGACCAGCGGAACTGCCACTATTTCCTCACCAGTTGGTCATGCCTGCCAGCAGGATCGACCTGGAAAACTAGCAGGGGCGGCCAGCCGGGAGCTAGCTGCGACACCGGTCCAGCAGCGTCTGTGCGTCGGCTTTGACCAGCTCCGATGCCCGCTCCTGTTCCTCGGTCGGACCCCGCTGCGTGGTGTATTCCGCGAAGGTGCGAGGCAGCACCTCGATACTGGTTTGCCCCTCGGCTGTGGCCGACACGTCCACATCGAGTTTGTTGAGGATGCGGCGGAACTGCACGTCCGGCCGGCGCGACTTGTCGTCGATCTTGGTGGCGGTGGCCCGATAAGCAGTGGCGTCGTTCGAGGTCTGCCGGTAGCCCAGCGCCGCCAGCTGCTTCTTCACACAGGCAAACGTGTCGTCCGGGCCCGCCGCCGTCCGGGTGCTGACCGGGGCGGAGAGGGCCTTGCCGCATGCGGACAGGAGCACGGCTGCGCCGAGGAACGCACGGTAAAGCATCGACTGCTCCAGGGGTTGAGTTAGCGTGGCGGTAATGTACCCAAGGTCAACCGGTGCCGCTCCAGGAGCGACCTGAAAAAACGACGGCCCCCCGGAGGAGGCCGTCGCGTGCTGCGGTTGAGGTCTGTGGCCTAGAAGAACAGCATCAGGCCAACGGCCGGCGCGATGGACTTGTTGTCATCGCTGAGGGCGCTGTCATCGCCGGTAACGGCATAGTTGAACTCGCCGACTGCCTTGAGCGACTTGGTGGCCTGGTAGTAGATCCCGCCCGAAGCCAGCCAGTTCTTGGTCTTGAACGCGGCCTCGGTGGGGGATTCCTTCAGAATGCTGATTCCCCAGCTGCCTGCGATCGTCATCTTGCTGTTCGCCGGAGTAAACGTCACCTGGCCGATCCCGCCCATCGACTTACGCAGGTCATCGCCCAAGGTGCCGCCGACGCCATTGCCCAGGGTGTACAGCAAGGTGGTTCCAAGGCCCTTGCCGTAGTAGCCGCTGGCCGTGAGTGAGAACGTCGGGTTGCCGAAACGGACGCCGCCGGTGCCGCCCCAGGACGTGGCGCTCACGCTGCCCACGCCGCCGGTCTTGTTGTTCTGCACCAGACCACCCACCCAGACCTTGGTGTTTCCAGCCGCCCACACACCTTCAGCTTCAACCCTGGGGGTCTCGATCTGGGTGTACGGGCCGTTGCTGGCGGGGTCGAAGAGGCCGATCGAGAGCTGGAAGGGCCGGCCCGCCGCCGTGCTGTAGGTCATCTGGGCCTTAAACTGGGGATAGATGTACCCGAATCCAATGCGCCCGAGGGTGGTACCGCCGGAGAACTGGCCACCGGTGCCGCCGATGCCGAACAGGGTCTGGTCGGTCAGGATGTTCTGCCGCCCGAAGAGACCGAGCTCGCGGCCCGCCAGGATCTGGCCCCAGGCTCCGCCGACCGTCAGGTAGACCTGGCGCATGTCGATCTGGGCGCCGAAGCAGTCATGCAGTACCGCGGTGCCGGCGCCGTTGGTTCCGCACTGAATCTGCGGAGCGAACCCGAAATGCACGCCGAGATCGGTGTTGCCTTCCTTGCCCTTGGCGTCAAATACGGCAAAGGCCGGGAGCAGGCCGGTGCGGATACGGGTGGCACCCTCGCCGCCCGCGGCAACGATGCCGCCTGGGGTGATCGTCGGGGCCGCGTTATCGCTCGGCTTTTCGTAGACCAGGAAGGCGTTGACGTTCCCGCCAAAGGTGAAGCTCCAGCCGTTGCTCATCTGCATCGTCAGCTGTGCCTCGGCGGCACTGGCCGCTCCCATCACCAAGCCCATACACAACAGTGCGACTCGCTTCATAGGTACGTCTCCCTCGAGTAAGGTCACCAACGACTGCTTAAACTTCGGGATCAAAGCCACGACTTGATCAAAGCTCCAGCAAATGTTTACGGCAGTGTATCGGTAATCGGCCGGCCAAGGGCGGTGTTCACCTCCAGGAAAGCGTGCCACGTGGGTAGGGGGACGTGGTTCTTCCACCAATAAAAATCACTGATGCGACTCGAATACACGTTGGCGCCGAAGGGGAACCGGAGCCCGTCGTCCTGGCTGAGCTTCTCGATGGCCATTCGAATCTGGGCTGAGTCCCGAGCCCCGGCTGCGGCCTGGCCCAGCGCCGCGCCGGCGAGAAACCCCTCGACGTAGGCCAGCCGTGCGTCCGGCTTCATCTGGTGCCAGTCGTTGCCGTTGACGCCGAGCCAGTGACGATGGGGATCCTGCCGGGACCAGGCCGCTCCGGTCAGGGCTGTCGCCACCACCAAGGCCATCCAGGACCACTGTTTGCCTGCCATAGCTCTCAACGCGTCGGCCGGCAAGGAACCCAAACTCGGGATCCGGGCCGGCCGGGCTGGAATACCCTATTTCCTGGCGACGGCGCGCTTCGGAAAACCGAAGACCAGGACCGCGTCGCCCAGCGGATAGCTGAGCTGGAAATTGCCGCCACAGGCCACGGCGATGAACTGCTCACCGCCATGCATGAACGTCATCGCCGCGGAGTTACAGCCGGCGCCGCCGTTGAACTGCCAGAGCAGCTTCCCAGTCTTCGAGTTGTATGCGTTGAAGTTGCCGTTGCCTTCACCGGTGAAGGTGAGCCCGGTGACGGTGGCGAGGGCGCCACCCATCATGGGCTGGGGGACCTTGTTCTGCCAGGCGATCTTGCCGGTCTTGAGGTTGACGGCGGAGTAGAGCCCGTACTGCTCTTCACCCGGGATGGCGACGAAGGCCGATCCGAGCCAGAGCTTGCCCTTCTCGTACGGGGCCGAGTGGGTGATGTAGTTCATCGGTTGGTGCAGCCCGGCCACGAAAGCATAGCCGAGGGTCGGATCGACCGCGATGGGAGACCACTCCGCGCCGCCGTTGGCACCCGGAAGCATGCGGGTACCCTTGGCGCTCGGCAAAGCGAACATGTTTTCCTGCGGGGTGAAGTTGTCGGTCTTGCGGATCAGCTTGCCGGTGGCGGCGTCGAGGACGTAGACCCATGCGGTCTTGCCCGCGTGCACCACCGCCTTTTTCCCGCCCACATTCACCACCACCGGGGGCGACGTAGCGTCGAGGTCCCACACATCGTGCGGCACCGTCTGGTAGTACCAGTTGGTCTTGCCCGTGGTGGCATCGATCGAGACGATGGCGTCGGTGTAGAGGTTATCGCCGGGACGGATGCTGCCGTCGAGGTCCGGCGAAGGGTTGCCGACACTGACGAAAATCGCGTTGAGCTCCTTGTCATACGCCGGTGTCGTCCACACGCCACCGCCGCCGGTCTTCCAGGCGTCGGCATACTTCGCGCTGTCGGCCTTTTCCTTGGCGATGTCGCGATGCAGGTCGTTGGCCTCGGCCTTGGTGGCCCAGGTGCCCCACCAGCCGTTGGGTGCCTTGTCGTCGAAGGTCGGATCGCCCTGGGGCGCGGGAATCGAGTACCAGCGCCACACCTGGTCGCCGCTGACCGCATTGTAGGCGGTGACGTGACCGCGGATGCCGTACTCGCCGCCCGAGACCCCGACGATCACATTGTCGCCAACTATGAGTGGGGCGTGGGTGATGCTGTAGCCGAAGGCGGGATCGGCCACTTCCTTGTCCCAGAGCACCTTGCCGGTCTTTCCGTCAAAGGCCACCAGATGGGCGTCGAGGGTGCCCATGTAGACGTGGGGGCCGTGCATACCCACCCCGCGATTGTTCGGTCCGCAGCAGGCGATGACCGCGCCCAGCTTGTGCTCGTAGCGCCACAGCTCCTTGTTGGTATTGAGATCGTAGGCCATGGCGGTGTTGTACGGGGTGGTCACGTACATGACGCCGTTGGAGACGAGCGGGGTGTTCTCGAACGAGCCCAGCTTGGAGATACCGGTCTGGAAGATCTTGCGGGGCACCAGCTGCGAAACGTTTGCTGGGGTGATCAGCTTCAACGTCGAGTAGCGCTGATTCTGATCGTTACCGCCGTATGTGGTCCACTCGCCCTTTGCTTGCGCGCTCAACGGGCTGGCGACGGCCAGGAGCACAGGGGCCATCCACCAACGAGAACTGATCCTCATGGGCACTCTCCTCAGGGGCAAGGTCTGGATGCGTGTAGGCGTGCCGCAGGGCGGCAGGCGGAGGCCCGATTG
>JBDTTD010000125.1:0-7321 GCA_039930805.1 Gemmatimonadales bacterium
CCCATGCACGTGCCGCCGGCGGTGGCGCCGCTCGCCCAGGTCAATCCGCTCGCGGCCACGGGCGGCATCATGAGCAAGCTGTTCAGCACCCACCCCCCGACGGCGGAACGGGTGGCGCGACTCGAGGCGATGGCGTTGGGCGCCTAAGTGGGTGACCACAGCTCGGCTGTCTGGCTGGGCTTCACCGGACTGGTGCTGGCGCTCCTGGTTCTCGATCTGGGGGTGCTCAACCGTCGCTCTCACGCCCTCAGCTTCAAGGAGGCGATAACCTGGAGCGGCGGGCTGGTGTCGATCGCCCTACTGTTTGGGCTGTTCGTGCTCTGGCAGGAGGGTACCCAGCACGCCCTGGAGTATTACACCGGCTACCTGATCGAGCTCTCGCTCAGCGTAGACAACCTCTTCGTCTTCCTGCTCATCTTTTCCTACTTCGGGGTCAAGGCCGAGGCGCAGCCCAAGGTCCTGAAGTGGGGGATCCTCGGCGCCATCGTGATGCGGCTGATCATGATCGCGCTGGGAGCCCTTCTGCTGGAGCGCTTCCACTGGATCGTCTATGTCTTCGGCACCATCCTGGTGATCACCGGCATCAAGATGTACGCCCAGAAGGACGAGGAGATGGTTCATCTCGAGGGGAATCTGGTGCTGCGGCTGGCGCGGCGGGTTCTTCCGATCGACAAGGCCTATGCCGGGACCAGGTTCTTCACCCGCACGGTGGACGGGCGACTGCTGGCCACGCCACTGCTGCTCGTGGTTCTGGTGGTGGAGTGGTCCGACCTGGTGTTCGCCATCGACAGCATCCCGGCCATCTTCGCCATCACCCGCGATCCTTTCCTCGTCTACAGCTCCAACATCTTCGCCATTCTCGGACTCCGCGCGATGTTCTTTGTCCTGGCCGGCATGCTGGACAAGTTCGTGTACCTGAGGCCCGGGGTGGCGTTCATTCTGGTGTTCGTGGGCTTCAAGATGACGGTTAGCGGCTGGATCCACATTCCCACCGGGTGGTCCTTGGCGGTAATTCTCCTGGCGCTCGCCACCGCAGTGGGTCTCTCGATCCACCGCAGCTCCCGGGAGACGGGCACCCGGGCCTAGCTCAGCGTCCTGCTAGCCTCCGTCCTTTTCGATGGCCGGACCACCCGGTACCACTGAGTCGATGGTGGTAACGAGCCCCGCGGCCGAGATCGGTTTCGCCAGGTAGGCGTCCATTCCGGCTGCGAGGCAGCTTTCCCGATCCCCTGCCATCGCCCGGGCGGTCATCGCCACGATCGGGATGCGAGTCGTACCCCCCAGCTCCGCCTGGCGGATCGCGGCGGTGGCCTCGAGTCCGCCCATCTCGGGCATCTGCACATCCATGAGGATCAGGTCGAAGCGTTCGCGTTTCCAGGTCTCCAGCGCCTCGCGGCCATTCACGGCCACGACCACCGAATGACCCCTCTTCTCCAGCAGCCGGATCGCGAGGGTCCGATTCACCACATTGTCTTCCGCGAGGAGAATGCGCAGCGGTCGCCGGTGTTCGCGCATTGAGTGTACCGTCACCAGCTGCCCTGACGGCTCAGGCGAGGCCGTCCCCAGGCTCGTCATGATGGCATCGAGCAGCTCCGATTGCCGGATCGGCTTGGTGAGGTACGCCGTTACACCGAGCGCCCGACAGCGGGCGGCGTCGCCTCGCTCACCGGCGGAGGTAAGCATCATGATGGTGACGCTGGCGAGGTTCGGCTCTTGCTTGATTCGCTCGATCAGGGTGAACCCGTCCACGTCCGGCATGTTGGCGTCGGTGAGGAGGAGGGGAAACGGCTGTCCCGCCTGGCCGGCTTCCCGCAGCTGCCGGAGCGCGTCCACCGCTCCCGACGCAACGTGAGGCCGCAGGCGCCAACGGGTCACCATCTGCTCGAGGATGAGCCGGTTGGTCGAATTGTCATCGACGATCAGCACCCGCAGACCACTCAGGTCTACCAGGCGACCAGCATGGATGGCCTTGGAAGCCTTGGCCGGCCGCCCGAGGCGCACGGTGAAGTGGAACAGGCTTCCCTGTCCGACCTCGCTCTCCAGCCAGATTCGCCCGCCCATGAGGTCCACCAGTTGGACCGAAATCGCGAGTCCCAGGCCGGTGCCACCGAACTTGCGGGTGGTGGAGCCATCGGCCTGGCTGAACGCCTCGAAGATGCGCTCCTGCTGATCCGATGGAATGCCCATCCCGGTATCGGCCACCGAGACGCGCAGGAACGTCTCTTCCTCGGTGGCCGACTCGATCGCCACTCTCACGATTACCTCGCCCCGCTCGGTGAATTTGATGGCATTCCCCACCAGGTTCACCATGATCTGCCGAAGGCGCCCTGGATCGCCCAGGAGCGTGTCGGGAATCTCGGGCGGAACGGAGCAGGCGAGCTCGAGCCCCTTTTTGTGGGCGCGGAGAGCCAGCACCTTCATGGTATCTTCGAGCATGTAGCGGAAATCGAACTCGATTTCTTCGAGATCCAGCTTGCGAGCTTCGATCTTGGAGAAGTCGAGAATGTCGTTGATTACCATCAGCAAGGCATCGGCCGAGCTCTTCACGATCTCGAGATATTCCCGCTGCTCCGGCGTGACCTGGGTTTCCAGAGCCAGCTCCGCCATGCCGATGATGCCGTTCATTGGTGTCCGGATCTCATGGCTCATGTTGGCCAGGAACTCACTCTTGGCAAGGCTGGCATCTTCAGCGGCTTCCTTTGCCGTCCGCAGTTGCTCCTCGGCGCGGCGCCGCTCGGCGATCTCCACATTGAGGGCGCCGGTCCGCTCCTCGACCAGCTCGGAGAGCCTCCGGGAGCGTTCCTGGATTCCGCGGAGCCGAAGGCGGAGGACGCCCACGCCACCCGTCACCAGGGCGAGGCCGCCAAGAGCCTGGAACCACAGCATCTCGTAGAAATGCCGTCGCCGCCGGAAAGGCAGGGTGGCGCCGGACAGGTTCCACACCCCGTCGTTGTTGGCCGCGATGACCCGGAAGCGATAGTTGCCGCCCGGCACGTGAGTGTAGTACGCCACGCGCTGGGTGCCTGCGTCCACCCAATCCTGGTCGTAGCCTTCAAGCATGTAGCGGAAGTGCACCCGCTCGGGAATGAGCAGGCTGGTGGCAGTGTAGTGGAACTCCAGTCCCCGGCCACCCGGGGGCAACTCCAGGTCCTGAGTGACCTTCACCTCGCGGCCGTCCACCAGGAGGCGTTCGATGTGGACCGGCGGCGCCAGCCGGTTGCTTCGGAGATGAGCCGGATCGACGACCACCACCCCCCTGATGCTGGGAAACCAGAGTCGGCCGTCCGGGCTCTTCCAGCCGGCATTCTGGGTGGCGCCGTTGAATTCGATACGGCGCTTCCCATCGAGCGATACCATCTCCTGCGGCTCTACAATCCGCCGGTGGTCGTCAACAGCGTCGAGCAGTGCGCGTTGGCTTACCCGGGCCAGACCCTGATTGGAGCTCAGCCACAGATTGCCGATGTCGTCCTTGAGAATCTGGAACACGTCGGTCATGAACACGGTAGTGCCGAGGGGAAGAATGGTGATGCGCCCCTCTCGCACCAGGCTCAGACCCTTCACCGTCCCCACCCAGAGCCCGTGCTCGTCAGCATACAGCGACTCGACCACATCGTCCGAGAGTCCCTGCTTGGTGGTGAACGTGGTGAACCGGCCGTTTCGCAGCCGGATCAGTCCGCGGCCGTGGGTGCCGATCCACAGGTCCCCCCCCCGATCTTCGACGATGGCACGGACCTGCACCGTAGCGACGCCGGCCTCCTGGGAATAATCGTGGATCCGGCCATCCTTCCACCGCTGGAGGCCACCCTTGCCGCCAATCCAGAGCGCGCCGGTGCGGTCCTCGAGGAACGACGTCACCCGCTTCTGGGGAAATCCTCTTGCTGATCCCAGGCTCTCCCAGCGCCCGCGACGAAGGCGGGCGATCCCGTTACCCGTCCCCGCCCACAGCACACCATCCGAGGTTTGCAGGGTAGCGAACACCGAATTGCTGGGGAGGCCGTCTTTGACGGTGTACGCCGTAAAGCGGCCGCCCTGGAAGCGGTTGAGTCCGCCTTCCTGGGTCCCGATCCACAGGTTCTGCTGCCGATCTCCGTACACCGACCAGGCGACATTCGCCGAGAGCCCCTCACGCGTGCTGTAGATAGCGAGAATCGGCTCGCGGAACCGGTTGAGGCCGCCGTTCCGGGTTCCCACCCAGAGGCTCCCCTCCCGATCTTCGAGGAGCGACGAGACGCCATCATCCGTCAGGCCATCCCGGGCGGTGAACCGCTCGAACCGGCCAGCGGCAAACCGGGCAATCCCGGCACCGTCTGAACCGATCCAGAGCTGGCCATTCCGGGTCCGGACGATCGCGTTGATGCCAGTGGGCGGAAGACCGTCGGCGGTGGTGAAGCGATCGAGCCTTCCGTGGACCGCGCGGTAGAGTGCGGCATCCGTGCCGAACCAGAGGGTCCCGGTTCCGTCCTGGTATATCGTCCACACCGGTCCCTGGATCCGGCCACCCTCAGGCTGCCAGGGAACGACGCGACCATTCTGCCAGGCGAGCACTCCGCGGTCGGTCCCGATCAACAGGGTGCCATTGGCATCCTCCGCCAGCGTGTGCACTCCCCCTTCAGCGCCCGTGACGGGATGGAACTGCCCATCGGTCCATCGCTCGAGCCCGGCAGCACGGCCCGCCCAGAGGGTGCCGGCCTGGTCCCGGTACAGACAATTCACCATCGAGCCAGTCGACCCCGGTATACCGGCGGACTTGCCCTCGCTGAACCGGACTATGCCGCCGACCCAGGTGCCGGCCCAGAGGTCCGCTCCATCCACCAGGAGCGAGTTTATGTAGTCATCCGAGAGCCCACTGGTGTTGGTCGTGTTATGGGCGGTGAATTTCACCCCATCGAACCGGGCCACTCCGGCTTCGGTTCCGACCCAGAGATATCCATCGCGGGTCTGGGCCAGGGCCATCGCACTGTTCTGGGGCAGTCCCTGATCGATCTGCCAGGCGTCGTGGATGTATTGGGTGATGGGTCTCTGGGGGTCGAGCCCGGGCGGAGCGGTCTGGGATCGGGCGGGGATGGGTAGGCCCAGAAGGAGCGCGCAGCCGAAGCTGACAGCGACCTTCATCATAGCCCAGCTGAGGAAGGGAAACTGGTCATACCTCCATTGTCGGGTGTCCGACGACAAAGCATGAGTCCGGAGGTAGCTTCTCCCTCTATGCCCAAATCCTCTCTCCTGTCCCGAATCGGCCTCGACCGGCCCGAGCTCCGGGCCTGGGCCATGTTCGACTGGGCCACATCCGCGATGCAGACCAGCATCATGGTGGCCGTGTTCCCTATCTACTTCGTTAAGGTGGCCGGCGCCGGGCTACCGGGCAGCACCGCCACCCAGCGCCTGGCAGTGGTCAACACGGTGGCGCTGGTCGTCATCGCGCTTCTTTCACCCATCCTTGGCGCCATCTCGGACTACCGCGGCAACAAGAAGCCGCTGCTGGGCGCCTTCATGATCGGGGGCGCGGGCGCCGTGGCCGCCATGTTCTTCATTCATCGCGGGGACATCGACCTGGCATCGGGGCTGTTTCTGATCGCGTTGATCGGGGGCGCCGGCAGCTTCGTCTTCTACGAGGCGTTGCTGCCGCACATCGCGCTCCCCGATGAGATCGATCGGGTATCCACTGCCGGGTATGCCATGGGTTACATCGGTGGCGGGGTGCTGCTCGCGCTCAACCTGATGTGGATCCAGCACCCCGATTGGTTTGGACTGCCCTCCGGGCCCAATCTCAGCGAGTCGGCAGCCACCCTCCCGGTGAGGCTGGCCTTCGTGTCCGTGGCCATCTGGTGGGTGCTGTTCTCCATCCCGCTGTTCCGGAGGGTACCGGAGCCACCGCGCCTCCTTGAGGCCAACGAGCGCCCGGGCGAGAGCCCGATAAAGGTGGCCTTCGTACGGCTGGCGGAGACCTTTCGCGAGCTGCGGGGGTACCGGCAGGCGTTTCTGATGCTGGTCGCGTTTATGATCTACAACGACGGCATCCAGACCATTATCAAGATGGCCACGGCCTACGGGACCGAGATCGGCATCGGACAGAACGCGCTGATCGGGGCGATCCTGCTGGTCCAGTTCGTCGGGATCCCGTGCTCCTTTCTGTTCGGAATCGTGGCCACGCGGATCGGTGCGAAGCACGCGATCTTTATCGGCCTCGTCGCCTACGCCGTGATCAGTGTGCTGGGCTACTTCATGAGGAATGCTACCCACTTCTATGTGCTGGCCGGGCTCGTAGGTATGGTCCAGGGGGGAACCCAGGCGCTCAGCCGATCCCTGTTTGCCAGCATGATACCACGGCACAAATCAGGAGAGTTCTTCGGCTTCTTCAGCATCTTCGAGAAGTTCGCCGGGATCCTGGGCCCACTCATCTTTGCCGGTACGATCGCCGCCACCGGCTCGAGTCGGAACGCCATTCTCTCGGTCATCGGATTCTTCGCGGTGGGCGCGGCGCTCCTGTGGAGAGTGGACGTCGCGGAGGGCCAGGAGGCCGCCCGGCAGACTCACCGAGCGGCGCGTCCCGCCCCGGCCGGCATCAGTTAGTAGAGGGCGGCCTCGGCTTGCCCTCTGATGCCTCTCCCCGAAGCACGACTACCGCCGCGGTCCGGGCGCGGCCGTGGGCGCTGGCGACTATGGCCGCCCGGCCCTCGCGACGGCCGAAAACGGTCCCGCCTACAGACACGGTGGCTACGTCCGGGTTGCTGCTGGACCAGTCAATAGTCGCCTCGAGCGGATCTCCGAACTCGTCAACCAGTGTTGCGGTGAGCTGCAACGCCTGCCCCTCGCCGATGGTTGACACGCTCGGGACTACGGTCATGGTGCCCGCCCCCGAGGTCGCGGGGCCGAGGGACTCGCTGCCGCAGGCACCCGCAGTAGCGAGGATAACGAAAACCGATAGAGCTCGGGCTGAGCGGATGCCGGGCATGGTAGCCTCCTAGGAACTCCAGATTGGGCGCTACGATCGCGCGAGAAGCTGGAAGGAGGTTACGAGCCGCGCGTTAACCGATCGTAAATAGTCGCGGGGCCATCGTGAATACTGCGGATCCGCGCCTCTTGCAGGCCCCGCGACGCTTTCCTAGCTTACAACGATTCTCGACACCGTATCCGAGCCCATGCGTCTACACCCGCCCGTAACCATTCTCACTGCTCATCCGGCAACGCCGGAGATGTTGCAGCGCGGAATGAAGCGGGACATTCGTGGCAAGCTCGGGTCGGCATAGCGCAGCAAGGAGTTTCACTTCGACCAGGAGCCCCGCCGCGGATACCGCTGGCGGGGCGTCTCGTTAATGGACGCACT
>JBDTTD010000126.1:0-7215 GCA_039930805.1 Gemmatimonadales bacterium
GTACCGAGGTCCCAGCTGTCGAGGTGAGCCCCAAGAATCACCACCTGGCCCGGAAGCTCAGACCCCTTGATCTCCGCCACGGTGTTCCACTGCTGCACCGGCTTCTTGCCCAGCCGATTCTCCACGCGGCCCTCCAGTCTTGGCGTGCTGCCGGCCGCGATCAGCCGGGCGAGCAGGGCGTAGTCCTCATTGGAGATCACCAGGTTGGGCAGCGGCGTCACCCGGTTGGGTGATCCACTCATGGTCATGAGTCCGTGCTCCTTGGACCCGTCCACCAGGGTGCCGAGCGCGCCCGCCGCCTTCAGGATGTAGGGTAGGTCCACGCCGAACTGCCGGCGCGCGGCGACCGCCCCGGCCGACGTATCGGCGGTGGCCAGCGAGCGAAGCCGGAGCTGCTCCTGCAGGTGAGTGGAATCCTCCGGCGTCATGGCCGGCCCATCGGGATTCCAGACGGGGAACGGCGCCCGAGGAAGCACCCAGGCACCCTTCACCTTGTCCCGGTACACCGACAGGCTCTCCGGCGTGCTGAGATCGGCCAGGACCACCGGACCCGCGAGCGTCTTGCCGCCGGTTCCCTCGGTCCAGGCCCAGCTGTGGGTATCGATTTCCCGGGTGAACGGCGCCGTCAACCGCAGCGATGCCGGCCCCCGCTCCCACGTCACCCCGAAGGTATAGGGCTCCAGTGCCGCGCTCAGCCCATACGCCCTGAACCGCTCGGCGGTCCACTCGTTGGCCCGGCGCATGGCGGGAGAGCCGGAGAGGCGGGGACCGATTACGTCGCTGAGGTGCTGGAGATTCTGCATCACCTCGGAGCGGTTGAGTCCCTGCTCGATCAGCAGGCCGGCTCCGGTGGTGTCAACGGAAGACTGCGCTGCGAGCGGAGTGGGGCCGGCGAGGGCGAGCAGGCAGAGGAGGGACTTCATGAGGAGGTCCAGGGTCTAGGGTCTAAAGTCTGAATCTAAGGCCAGAGATGCAGAGTCCTAGGGCTAACGATGATCTACGGTCTGTGCTCGACCCTGGACTCTAGACCCTAGACCTTGACCGACCCTCGACCCTGGACTGTTTCCCCTCTATGTTGCGGGCTGGAGCAGACCTCACCACTTCCATTCTCGTCGAGGACTCAGCGCTTGGCCAAGGACAGCATCACCGTCACCGACAACCGAACCGGCAAGACCTACGAGCTGCCGATCACCGAGGGCACCATCCGGGCCAACGATCTGCGTCAGATCAAGGTGACCGACGAGGACTTCGGGATGATGACCTACGATCCGGCATTCATGAATACCGCCGCCTGCCGGAGCGCCATCACCTACATCGACGGCGACAAGGGCATCCTGCGCTACCGGGGCTACCCCATCGAACAACTGGCCGAGAAGGCCTCGTTCCTCGAGGTGGCCTACCTCCTGTGCGAGGGGGAGCTGCCCAACCGGAAGCAGCTGGCCACGTGGGAGGAGGAGATCAAGTACCACACCTACGTCCATACCAATATTACCAAGTTCCTCGAGGGGTTCCGCTACGACGCGCACCCCATGGGCATGCTGCTGGGCGCGGTCGGGGCGCTCTCCACCTTCTACCCTGACGCCAAGCACATCGAGGACCCGGCCAACCGCTACCTCCAGCGGGTGCGCCTGCTGGCCAAGCTGCCTACCATCGCCGCCTTCGCGTTCCGTCACTCCCGCGGACTCCCGTACGAGTTTCCCCGGAACGATCTGGACTACATCGGCAATTTCGTCAACATGACGTTCAGTATCGGCGGGCAGCACCAGCCCAACAAGGTACTGCAGCGCGCCCTGGAGATCCTGCTCATCCTCCACGCCGACCACGAGCAGAACTGCTCCACCAGCGCGGTACGGGCGGTGGGGTCGTCGCAGGTGGACCCGTTCTCCGCGATCAGCGCCGGCATTGCGGCGCTCTACGGGCCGTTGCACGGCGGCGCCAACGAGGCAGTGCTCCAGATGCTGGACGAGATCGGCGACAAGCAGCAGGTCCCCGCCTTCATCGAGAAGGTGAAATCGGGATCCGGCGCGTCACGGTTAATGGGTTTTGGCCACCGGGTCTACAAGTCCTACGACCCCCGCGCCAAGCTGATCAAGAAGGTGGCCTACGACGTCTTCGAGCAGACCGGCCTCAACCCCAAGCTGGAGATCGCGCTCGAGCTGGAGCGGGTGGCGCTGGAAGACGAGTACTTCATCAAGCGGAAGCTCTACCCCAACGTGGACTTCTATTCCGGCCTGATCTACCAGGCGATGGGATACCCGACCGACTACTTCACGGTCCTGTTTGCCATCGGACGGACGCCAGGGTGGCTGTCCCAGTGGGAAGAGATGCTGCTGGACAAGGACCAGAAGATCGCCCGGCCCCGGCAGATATACATCGGCTCGGAGGAGCGGGACTTCGTGTCGGTGGAGAAGCGGGGGGACCGGAGGAAGGTGGAGCGGGAGAGGGTTAGTAAGAGGTAAGCGGGTCAGCGGGTTGCACTCGAGTGCCATCACGAGTGGAACAAGGATCGCCTAACGCGACGTTGGTTCGAGATCGCTGTGCCGACGTACGCCCATCCGATTCCTCGCTCCGCTCGGAATGACGCGCGTGCCCGCTTACCGCTTACGCTTTGCTGTCCCCGCTCACGCTTTCCACCTCGACCGGCACATCCCCCTCCAAATACGTATACCCCTCCAGACCAGCCACGTAATCCGCAATGAAACTGTTGGCCTCCTGCCGGCTTAGCTCCTTCGCGTTGCTGACCTTCCGGCGGAAGGCGGCCAATAGATCGCTGGCGTGGAACTGCACGTAGTTGAGCACCTCGGTGACAGTGTCGCCGTGGACCAGGTCGGTGATCTCATAGCCCTGCTCGGTCAGCCTCACGTGCACCGCGTTGGTGTCGCCAAACAGGTTGTGCAGGTCGCCCAGGATCTCCTGGTACGCGCCGGTGAGGAAGATGCCCAGGATGTAGGGCTCCTCTCCGATCAGCGGATGCAGCTCTAGTGAAGGCTTGCCCTTTCGGCCCCCGGTGAAGCGATCGATCACTCCGTCCGAATCGCAGGTGACGTCCTGGAGCGTGCCCCGCCGGCTCGGCGCCTCGTTGAGGCGATGGATGGGCATGATGGGGAAGAGCTGGTCGATGGCCCAGTGGTCCGGGAGCGACTGAAAGACCGAGAAGTTGCAGAAGTAGCGGTCCACCAGCTGCGCCTCGATGTGGTTCACGATCTCGGGGAACGACGACTTGTCTTCCTTGACGGCCTGTGCCAGCGCATTCAGGGTCACCAGGTACAGCTGGTCGGCATCGGCCTTATCGCGAAGCGAGAACACGCCGCTGGCGAAATACTCCTGGGCTCGCTCCTTGGCAAACACCGCGTCGTGGAAGACCTCCTCGATCCGGTCGTGGGTGAGCCCTTCCAGGTTCTCCGACATCTCCATCAGCAGCGGGTGGGGCTCTTCCCGGAGCTTGGGCGGAACCGGCTCGACCTGGGACTCCACGTCGATCACGTTGATCAGCAGCAGCGCGTGGTGGGCGGTCAGGGCCCGCCCGGACTCCGAGATGATGTGCGGCATCGGCAGCTCCTCGTTCCGGCACACGGAGCCCAGGGTATAGACGATGTCGCTGGCATACTCCCGCATCGAGTAGTTGACGCTGGCGGGACGGGTGGAGCGCGAGCCCTCGTAGTCCACCCCCAGCCCTCCGCCCACATCCACGTGGGTGAGATCGAAGCCCATGTTCCGGAGCTCTACGTAGTAGCGCCCGATCTCCTCCAGGCCTGCCTTTATGTGGCGAATATCGGTGATCTGGCTGCCCAGATGGAAATGGACCAGCTTGAGGATGTCCTTCCGCCCCAGCCGGTCCAGCCGGTCGAGGAGCTTCATCAGCTCGACGGCGCCGAGCCCGAACTTCGAGCGCTCGCCGCCGCTCTTGGCCCAGCGCCCCGAGCCTTCGGTGGCCAGCTTGATCCGGACCCCGGCGGTCGGCTGGACTCCCATTTCATCCGCCACCTTGAGCAGCACTTCCAGCTCGGTGAGCTGCTCCAGCACGATCATGACCTTGTGCCCCAGCTTCTGACCCATGAGGGCCAGCCGCATGAACTCCTCGTCCTTGTAGCCGTTGCACACGATCAGGTGGTTGCTGGCTTCACTGAGGCCGAGCACCGCCTGGAGCTCGGGCTTGCTTCCGACCTCGAGGCCCACCCCATAGGGAGCGCCGAACTCGACGATCTCCTGGATCACGTGGCGCTGCTGGTTCACCTTGACCGGGTACACCGTGGTGTAGCTGCCATCGTACCCGGACTCCTTGATGGCGTTGCCAAACTCGGTGGCGAGCGCCTGAATCCTGGATTGCAGGATGTCGGAGAACCGGAGCAGGAGTGGAAGCCCGACCCCCTGCGCGTTTAAGTCCATGGCAAGCCGATAGAGATCGAGACCGCGCTTCTTGTTGGCGTCGGGGTGCACGGTGACATGCCCCTCGGCGTTGGCCCGGAAGTAACCCAGGCCCCAACCGGCCATGTTATACAGCTTCTCGGCGTCTTTAGTGGTCCAGACCGGAGGGGCGACGATAGTGGTGATGGAACGGCTCCACGAGGTTTGAGAAGAAGCGGATTGTAATGTGGTAGGGGGTCCCACCGGGAGTGGCAGGGGTGCCACAGCGCGGGCGAAGGCGGATCGGCCGCACCCCCGGCTCCGGCTCCGAACCCATTGCCCTTGGGATAGTTGACGTTTCTTGCACTCCCCGGGCTCGTCGCGTCCCCCGTCCTCCGCCATGGGCACAGAGTTCGCGTTTCCAGTCGCCGTACCCTAGCCATCACAGGGTGATGCATGACCCCTGGTTTCGCACTGCTTGTCCGCAATACGGAGAGGTATCAATGTCCGGACCCAGTTTGATCGCGAATCGCCGGTTTCCCGCAACCACCAAGCTGCGTCTGCAGCTTGTCTTTGCCCGCGCATCAGAAGCACTCGCCGAGACCTACCAGGAACAGGCCGCGGAGTTCGTGCGGCGGCTCAAGCCCCGCCTGTCGATCGACGAGGCGCTTCAGCGGTACTTCCATGAGGTCGGGGTGCCGGAAGCGCTGGAAGGAACGGTGCGAGCCCGCGCCATGATCTCGCTGTCGGGTCTGATCGAGAGCGATCCCCGGCATGAAACCCGGACTGTGGGCTGGACCGCCCTCCGGCCGGACCAGTTGCTGGAGACGCTCCGCCGGCGGGTCCAGCACATCGAGGAAACCAATCTCGAGTGCCGCCTGGCCGCCTCGATGTCCGACGAAGCGGTAGCGGCCACCCACGTTCGTATGGCGCTGGAAGCGGTGCGGACGCTGGCCGATGAGGTCACGCCGGACGAGGCCATCATGCACTACGTCCGCTCGTTCAACCTCGGCTCCATCGATGCTCAGCTGATCTTCCGGAGCGCGCTGGCGCAGTGGGCCGAGCTTCATCCGCTGCCGGGTGAGGCCCGCGTCGCTGCCCGGCCGGTCACTCCGGCACCGAGCCACGACCGGACGGTGCGTGAGCTCCGGGCGCGCCACGAGTTCGGGTTGCGAGTGATGGTGTAGCCACCGCCCCCCGGCTCCCTCCGCGGTATATCTTACGGCGGTAAGGGACTCTGGTCGCACGAGAGGCGGTGGTGTAATGAGGTGGGTCTACACGATCGGACGGGTAGCGGGCACTGATATCAAGGTGCACCTGACGTTCGTCCTGTTTCTCGGCTGGTGGACGCTGTCGGGGTATAGAGTGGGTGGGCCCGGCGGGGCGATCACAGCCGCCGTGCTGTTGCTCGCCCTCTTTGGGTGCATTCTCCTCCACGAGTTTGGTCACATCCTCATGGCGCGGCGCTTCGGTGTGCGCACGCCCGATGTCATCCTCCTCCCCATCGGCGGCGTCGCCCGCCTCGAGCGCATTCCGGACGAGCCGAGGCAGGAGCTGCTGATCGCGCTGGCCGGGCCCGCGGTGACGGCCGTGCTGGCCCTGATCTTCTATCTGATACTTCGGCTGACTGGCGGGGACGCCGAGATTGACCAGCTGAGCCCGCTCGCGCCTCTCCTGAGCCAGCTCCTGGTGATCAACGTCTGGCTGCTGCTGTTCAACCTGATTCCCGCGTTTCCGATGGACGGAGGCAGAGTGCTCCGCGCTCTGCTCGCGAGCCGGCTGGGGCTGGTACGCGGGACCCGGGTTGCAGCTACCCTGGGACAAGTGCTTGCCGCCATGGGCGGGCTTTACGGCATCATGGCTCCGCAGCCGTTGCTGATACTGATCGCCTTCTTCGTCTTTCTCGGGGCCACCGCGGAGGCCGAGGCCGTCGAGACTCGCGCTGCGGGCGACGGACTCCAGGTAGCTCAGATGATGGTGACCAACTTCCGCACCATTCCGATCCATGCAACGTTGGCCGATGCGGTGAACCTGCTTCTGAGCGGAGAGCAGCGGGAATTTCCGGTAGTGGATAACAACGGGCGGATCGAGGGGATTCTCACCCGCGACAACCTGATCCGGGGACTCTCGACGCTTGGGCCCGGAGGACGGGTATCCGAGGCGATGACCCCTGGCGTGCCGGTGGTCCCGCCCACGCTGAGCTTCCGTGATGCGCTCGAGCGCCTGCGAGCCAGCAGGCTACCGGCGTTGCCGGTGGTCGACCCGACGGGGGCGCTGGTGGGTCTGCTCACCTCGGACAACATCGCCGACCTGCTCATGGTCCAACGGGCCGGAGGAGCCAGGAGCTAGGAGCTGGGAGCTAGGGCGCGAGAGTGTTATTCCCCCGGTCAATGTCCGGCAGCACCCCCCTGGGATCCACCACCACGCGTTTCACCGGCTTCCCTCCCCGCACCCGGTAGGCAAACCGGGGCCCCTGGTTCCACATCTCGACCGGCAACTTGATCCGCTCGGCCGAGCCGTCGGCGTAGGTGACGTCCATCTCCAGCGGCAACGTCATCGTGCCCCGGTTAGCCAGGAAGATCTTGGTTGCACCCGCCGCTGTGCCGACCGAATCCACTGCCTGGTCCAGCCGGGCGGTAGTAAAGACCCAGTCCCGCCAGAACCAGTCCAAATCCATGCCCGACGCGTCGCGCATCAGGCGGAAGAAGTCGGCCGGCGTTGGATGCTTATAGGCCCAGGCCTTCAGATACTCACGGAAAGCGTGATCGAAACGCTCTTTCCCCAGTACCTCGTAGCGCAGGGTCTGCATCATCAGCGCCGGCTTCTGATACCCGGTCCAGAAGAGATCCTTGACCTCAACCGGGCGGGCTA
>JBDTTD010000127.1:0-7213 GCA_039930805.1 Gemmatimonadales bacterium
TAGAGGCTAATAACGTCCATGGCCCATGTCATAGCAATAGCTAACCAGAAGGGTGGCGTGGGTAAAACCACGACCGCCGTCAATGTCGCGGCCTCCCTTGCCATGGCTGAACGACGCACCCTGCTCCTCGATGCCGACCCGCAGGGCAACGCGACGAGCGGCGTCGGCATAGCCAAGGAGACGGTAGAGCTCTCGCTGTACGAATCGCTGGTGGAGGGCCGCCCCGCTGCCGATTCGATTCTTCCCATTAGTGCGCTTCCGTTCCTCTCGGTTCTGCCGGCGACGCAGGACCTGGTAGGCGCCGAGCTGCAGTTGGTGGAACGTGATGGTCGCGAGGCCCAGCTCCGCCACGTGCTTGAGCAATTGCAGGACTCCTATGACTACATCGTCGTTGACTGCCCTCCTTCGCTCGGCCTCTTGACGCTGAATGTCCTGGCGGCGGCCAATGCGGTGTTGATCCCGATCCAGTGCGAATACTACGGCCTGGAGGGGATCTCACAGCTTCTTAACACCGTCCGCCTAGTGCAGCAGAACTTCAATCCTGGCTTGGCTATAAGTGGTGTGCTTCTCACCATGTATGACTCCCGTCTGAACCTCTGCCGGCAGGTGGCAGAGGATGCCAAGGAGTACTTTGGCGCGAAGGTATTCATGACGCCTATCCCCCGGAATGTGCGCCTCGCGGAGGCGCCGAGCTTTGGTAAGCCCATCCTGTTGTACGACGTGCAGTCGGTAGGTGCCAAGAGCTACCTGGCAGTCACCCAGGAGCTGATGCGCCGGGTCGAGAATCCAGGTGTCATCGAAGAGGCGCCGGCTCCCATCCCTGAGGTGACCACATGAGCGAGACGAAGCGTTTAGGGCGAGGTCTCGAGGCCCTGCTCGGAGCGGTATCCCGGGAGCAGGCCGAGGCATCTGGCTCACTTCGGGAGCTTCCGGTTGGAAACGTCGTACCGAACCCGTATCAGCCGCGCACCCATGTAGACGAGGGAGCGCTCAGCGAGCTGACGGCGTCGATCGAAGCGTCTGGCCTGCTGCAACCGGTGATCGTCCGCCCGAAGAACGGAAAGTTCGAGCTTATCGCCGGTGAGCGCCGCTGGCGGGCGATTCAGCGTCTCGGTTGGGCCAAGATCCCGGCCGTCGTGAGAGAAGTCGATGATCAGACTCTGCTGACACTTGCCCTGATCGAGAATCTGCAGCGCGACGGTCTGACCTCCATCGATGAGGCGGCCGGGTATCAGCGCCTCGGGGATGAGTTCAAGATTCCGCAGGCAGAGATCGCGCGGCTGGTCGGAAAGAACCGGTCCACGGTGGCGAACCTTCTCCGCCTCCTGAAACTGCCGGATGAGGTCAAGACGCTGGTCCAGGAGGGCAAGTTGTCCGAGGGCCACGCCCGCGCGCTGCTCGCGGTCGAGAAGGAGTCGGAGCTGCTTCGCTTCGCGAGGGAGGCAGCGGCGCAGGGTTGGTCGGTGCGCGACACCGAAGCGCGGGCTCGGGGAGAATCGCCCCCTGCCGTGTCCCCGGTCGCGCCTACGAACGGTCCCCGCCCCCGTCCGCCGCAGAAGATGGCCACGGCTGAAGTGCGGCGAATCGAAGATGCGCTGAGAAAGCGACTCGGCACCGACGTTCGGGTCACGGCTCGGCGGCGTGGTCGCGGCTTCCTCAGCATCAGCTATTACTCCAACGACGATCTTGCGCGGGTGCTCGAGCTGATTCTGGGAGAGCCGTTCGCGGGATGAAGAGCCGGTCGCGCTCGATCACCTTCCTGATCCAGAAGGATGGCAGGACCAAGACGCAGAGCTACCGGATCCGACTCCGGACTCTCCGTCTCGCGGGCTGGCTGCTTGGGCTACTGTTGGTGCTGTCGCTGCTCCTGGTCGTGTTCTACGGCCCGGTCTTCCGGGCAGCGAGCCGGGTTCCGGGGATGGAGCGCGAGCTTACCCGGCTGCGAGCGGAGAACGCGAGAGTTCGCGACCTTTCGGCCGCCCTCGACAGCGCTGAATCCCGCTACGCTCAGGTCCGCCAGATGATGGGCGGCGAGATCGTCCGTGATCCGCTAACCATCAAATCGTCCTTGCCGGTCGCTCCACCAATTCGAGCGCGTCTGGCTTCGGTCGCTGGGGCGCCCACTCCCGGACTTGGCATCCCGCAGTATTGGCCGCTGGACGAGACGGGATACATCACTCGCGGGCAGATCAAGGCGGGCGGCCGCGATGAGGCGCATCCCGGAATCGACATAGCGGTGTCGGTTGGGAGCCTGGTACGAGCCTCCGGTGGTGCTGTCGTTCAGCAGGCGGGAGAGGATCCGGAATACGGTCACTATGTCTTGCTTGACCACTCGGATGAATACCAAACGATGTACGGACACCTTTCGCGCATCTTAGTGACAGCTCATGCCGCAGTCGCCCCTGGCGAGGTCATCGGCCTGACCGGCAACAGCGGGCGCTCCACCGCGCCCCATCTGCACTTCGAGATTCGGCAGCGAGGCCTGTCGCTGGACCCGCAGACCATGGTAAAGGAGGGGCGTTGATGGGGTTCTTCAGCAATACCGCGCGGGACGAAGAGGGCAACGAGCTCAAACGGCGGCGCACCGACCAGATTCCCTTCTCTATTATCGCCAGCGACATGACAGTAATCGGCGACCTGGAGACAGAAGGCATGGTACGGGTCGAAGGGCGGGTACGCGGCACCGTTCGGGTTGGCGGTCAGGTACTCGTCGCACAGGGCGCGGTCATTGAGGGAGACCTCCATACTCAGGAGGCCGTGATTGCCGGCCAGGTGAGCGGAGCCATTCACGCTCGGGAGCGAGTCGAGCTCCAGGCGACCGCGATGGTGGCAGGAGACATCCTCACCCCCCGGATCTCGATCATAGAGGGGGCCCGAGTGACCGGCGAGGTCAAGATGGACGCCGCCGCTGGGCCGGAATCCGTCGGGAATTCCCACAATAGTTGATAATTCTGCTAAGTGTGTGGAAATAAAAACTTTGGCGCCACAAATTGCACCGTGGAGGACCAAAATCACTCCCAAGTGCCACTTGTCGCCGTAGTGATCGCTCGTTGCCGCCATACTGTGCTCTTGCTGGCACTACTATCGTGCTCCGCGCCCCCTACCTCCGGCATGCGAGTCGGCCTCATCACCCCCGGCTCCATCGCGGATGCCGCCTGGAATTCCGCAGCCTATCAGGGACTTCAGCGCATACGTGATTCGCTGGGTGTCCGGATCAGCCACGTCGAAGCGAGAACCCCGGCGGAGCAGGCCGAGGCGCTCAGGACCTACGCGGCTCAGGGCTATGACTTGATCTTCGCCAACGGGTTCGAGTTCCAGGACGCCGCCGAGCGGGTGTCGGCTGAATACCAGAAGACGATCTTCATCGTTACCTCCGGCCGGCGAGTCCAGGGAAACGTGGCTCCGCTCATCTTCCGGCTTGAGGAGGCCAGCTACCTGGCCGGGATGGTGGCGGGTGCCTTAACCCGGAGCAATGTCCTCGGCTTCGTGGGTGGGATCGAGCTCCCACCCATCAAGGCCGCCTACCAGGGCTGGATGAACGGGGCCAAGGCGGTCAATCCGAAGATCCGGAGCCGGGAGATCTATCTCAACAGCTTCGATGACGCGGCCGCCGGGCGTGAGGCGGCTCTGGCGCTCATGCGGGTCGGCGCCGACATGTTTCACCACAACGCGGATGCCGCGGCGCTGGGTTTGTTCCAGGCGGTCAAGGAACGGGACGGGGTGTACCTGTTTGGCTCCAACGCCGATCAGTCGAGTCTGGCGCCTGACCGGGTACTTGGCAGCGCGGTGATCGACCTTCCGCGCGCCTTTCTTCTGGTGGCTTCCGAGGTTCGCTCCGGGCACTTTACTCCCCGGGTGGAGGTGTTCGGCCTGGGAGGCGGCGTCGTGAGCTACGTTCCTAACCAGCGTCTCGACAGCCTCGTGCCAGCGGCGTTGAAGGCTCGGATGCGTGCGGCCACCGACTCGATGATTTCGGGCACCCTGATAGCGGCACCCCGGCCGGCCACGATGGAGGCCCTAAGGGGACACAGCAATCGCGATCTCGCACTGTCAGGCGCAGAGCTCATGGAGCGGAAATGAGCGCCGGCGTTCCGCTGTCCGACGTGGTGAGCTATCTGGACGAGTATCTTCGGATCCGGGAGATACCGGATGAGCCCAACGCGATCAACGGCCTCCAGGTAGAGAACGGCGGCCTGATCGGCTCAGTTGTAGCCGCGGTGGATGCGTCACAGGCCACGATCGACGGGGTGATCGCCACGCTGGAGCCGGGCCAACCACCACCGCTGGTGCTGGTCCATCATGGGCTCTTCTGGGATGGCAATGTGCCGGTAACGGGACGCAGGTACCGGCGGCTTGCGGCGCTCCTGGATCATGACATTCCTCTCTACGCCGCCCACAATCCTCTCGATGTTCACCCCGAGGTCGGCAACAATGCGGTGCTGGCCGAGCGGCTCGGCATCGAGGTGGAAGGCTGGTTTGGGAACTACCGGGGGATGTCGATCGGTGCCTGGGGGCACAGTCCGGCGAGCCTTTCGACGCGAGAAGCGCTGGCAGTGGAGCTCGACCGGGTGTTGCACACGATGAAGGGCAGCGCGCGAGTGATCCCGGGAGGTCCCGAAAGGCCGGGACGGATCGGCATCATCACCGGTGGAGCCGGCAGCATGATCGCCGCTGCCGCCGCCGCCGGCCTCGATACCTTCATCACCGGCGAGGGTCCGCACCATACCTATTTCGACGCCACGGAGCTTCGGCTCAACGTGATCTATGCCGGCCACTACGCCACGGAAACCCTGGGGGTCCAGGCCATCGCGTCACATCTGGCCGAGCAGTTCGACCTCGAGTGGGACTTCCACGATCATCCGACCGGCCTCTGATGTGACTCCGGTGCTCGAGCTCGCGGGCATCGACAAGCGATTCGGCTCCGTGCATGCCCTGCGCGGGGTCGATTTTGCTTTGGCCCCGGGAGAAGTGCATGCCCTGCTGGGAGAGAACGGGGCCGGAAAGTCCACCTTGATGCAGATCGCATACGGTCTGGTACCACCGGATGAGGGTGAGATCAGGGTCCAGGGCGAGCCACGCCGAATCACGAGCCCGCGGGCTGCCCGAGCGCTGGGTATTGGGATGGTGCACCAGCACTTCACCTCGGTGCCCGCCCTGACCGTCGCCGAGAACGTGGCCCTCGCGGCCGGCTGGCCTGGCAGACCGCACGAAATGCGCGAGCGCACCAGGCTCCTGAGCGAGCGGATGGGACTTCCGCTCGATCCCGATCAGCGAGCCGGCCGTCTGTCGGTATCGCTCAAGCAGCGGCTCGAGATCGTCAAAGCCCTGGCGGGCGACGCCACCATGCTGCTCCTGGACGAGCCCACCGGCGTGCTCGCCCCGCCCGAGGCCGAGATGCTGCTCACGAGGGTTCGGAGCTTCGCGGCGTCGGGCGGATCGGCCGTCCTGATCACGCATAAGCTAGATGAGGCGCTGCTGACGGCCGACCGAGTCACTGTTCTGCGGCAGGGCACCGTGACCTTCACCGGGCCGGTTGCAGGCCAGACGGTGGAGTCTCTGGCCCAGGCGATGATCGGTGGTGCCCCCGGCGTCCCTCTCACCGGGAGAAAAACGGTGAGGAAGTCCGAGCCGCGGCCCACCCGAGAGTTGATCCGTCTCGACGCGCTGGAAGTGTCTCGGGAGAGCGGTTACGGCATCGCTCTTCGGCGCGGGTCTCTGTCCGTCCGGGCAGGTGAAATTGTCGGCGTGGCGGCAGTGGAGGGCAACGGTCAGCGTGAGCTCCTCCGCGCGGTGGCCGGGCGGATCGCGCCTCTTCGCGGAAAGCTTCAGGTGGCGCAGCCGGTGGGATTCATCCCCGAGGACCGCACCTCCGAAGGCCTGATCCCGGCGCTCAGCCTCACCGAGAACGTGGTTCTTGGCCTGGGCAACGAGGGCTCGTGGATTCATGGCGGACGTATTGCCTGGCGCGAGGCGGCGGCCCGCACGGCGGAGCTCATTCGAGACTACGAAATCATCGCACCGGGACCGGGCACCCGGGCGGCGGCGCTCAGCGGCGGCAACCAGCAGAAACTGGTGGTGGCACGCGAGCTCTCCCGGACTCCGGCGGTGATCATCGCGGAGAACCCCACTCGCGGTCTCGACATCAGCGCCGCTGCCGCCATCCACGCCCGCCTCAGGTCCGCCGCGGCGGCCGGGGCCGCGGTTCTCTTCTACTCAGCCGATCTGGACGAGGTGCTGTACCTCGCCGACCGGGTGATTGTGGTGACCAGGGGCACCATCTCGGAGGCAGCTGCCGGTGCGTCGCGCTCCGAAATCGGCGCCATGATGCTTCGTGGCGAGCGAGAGGCATGAGAGCAGCGGGGTGGGCGGTCGGTGCGGTGGCGCTGGGCCTGGCCGTCCTTTTCCTCGGGCTCGGAGCCGCCGGCTTCAACGCAGGGGCCGGGCTCAGCGCTCTATGGCTGGGTGCTTTCGGCTCCTGGGATGCCTTTACCTCCAGCACTCTCGTGCGCGCGGTGCCGCTCATCCTCATCGGGCTCGGCCTCTCGGTAGCCTTTCGTGGCGGAGCGCTCAACATCGGCGCGGAAGGACAGTTCTACGCTGGTGCCATCGCGGCAACCTGGGTTGGACTGCACCTGGGCGGCCAGCCTCGTCCGATCGCCATTGCGGTGCTCCTGCTGGCCGCGGCGGTTGCCGGGCTCGGCTGGATTGTGCTTCCGGTCTGGCTGAAGCTCCGGTTCGGCGTCATCGAAGTCATCAGCACGCTTCTCCTGAACTTCGTGGCCCTTTCGCTGGTGAGTTACATGGTGCAGGGGCCGCTCCAGGAACGTGGAGGGATCTCCCCTCAGAGCGATGCCATCGCGGAGTCGGCACGGCTGCCGCTCCTGCCGGGCTCGCGACTCCACGCCGGCTTGCTCCTCGCCGTGGCCGGTGGCCTGGTTCTCTGGTACCTCTTCTCCAGGACGCTCTGGGGTTTCAGGCTTCGCGCCGTCGGCCTGGGCCCGCGCGCGGCCGAGGTCAGCGGGCGAATCGACAGCCAACGTCTCAATGCGATGGCACTCCTCATCTCGGGCGCGACCGCAGGACTGGCCGGGGGCGTAGAAGTGAGCGGGGTGTCCTATGCCCTGTTCCAGAACCTGTCGCCCGGCTACGGCTTTACCGGAATCGCCGTGGCCCTGCTGGGCGGTCTGCATCCGATCGGAGTCGTCGTATCCGG
>JBDTTD010000128.1:0-7122 GCA_039930805.1 Gemmatimonadales bacterium
CTCATGGCAGACCGCTCGAGGATCGGTATTTCTCGACCGGCCGGTGCTGGTCGGGATCTTGAACGTGACGCCTGATAGCTTCAGCGACGGGGGCCGCTTCGTAGGAATCGAAGCGGCCCTCGCGCACGCCGAGGCATTGCTCGGGGCCGGGGCAACCATCCTCGACGTCGGTGGGGAGTCGACCCGCCCCGGCCGCACCGAGGCAGTGCCGGAGGAGGAGGAGCTCCGGCGAGTCGTGCCGGTGGTGAAGGAGCTCGCGCGGAGACATCCGGATATTGTCATCTCCATAGACACGGTGAAAGCCGCTGTGGCCCGGGCGGCCCTGGACGCGGGGGCCGCGGTGGTGAACGACGTCTCCGCATTCCGGCTGGATCCCGAGATGGCTGCCACGGTCGGCGCAGCCGGGGCCGGCGTCATCCTGATGCACTCCCGGGGCTCCATTCTCGAGGTCTCCTCCACTCGTCATACCGATTACGCCGGGGACGTGGTTGGATGCGTGCTGGCCGAGCTGCGAAAGGCGCTGGAGCTGGCGGCCGGAGCGGGAATCGGCCCGGATTTCACCGTGGTCGACCCCGGCTTCGGCTTCTCCAAGACCGGCGAGCAGAATCTGTTCCTGTTCGATCAACTCGCGGCCCTTCAGGCGCTCGGGCGGCCGATACTGGTGGGCCCGTCGCGCAAACGGTTTATCGGGGCGATAACCGGCGTGCCGGTGGAGGAGCGAGACCGGGCGACAGCCACCATCTGTGCCCTGGCCTACGAGCGCGGAGCCAGGCTCTTCCGGGTGCACGACGTCGCGGGGGCGCGCGAAGCGCTCGCCCTGGCACAGGCCATGGCCGGCTAGTGGGAAGCGCTCCCGTCGATCGGTCCGCCTTTGGGCAAGCACGGCCGCCCTACCGCTTGGCCCTGGCTGTCGCAGCGCTGGTGCTGGCCGTCTTCGTCCTCACCCTTGCTCCCACCGTCACCTTCTGGGATGCCGGAGAGTTCATAGCGGCCGCCAAGACCCTCGGCATTCCCCATCCGCCGGGCACTCCGCTCTTCGTCATGATCGCCCACGTCTGGGCGATGCTCGTCCCCATCGGCGAATACGCCGTCCGAACCAACCTCCTGAGCGCGGTGCTGAGTGCCGCGGCTGCCGGCCTCTTTTTCCTGGTGAGCCACGAGTCGATCCGGCTGTTCGCCGACGGGCTCGAGCCTCGTACCGCGCGGGCGTTGTCCCTGGGTGGCGCAGCTGCGGCTGCCCTGCTCGGAGCCTTTACCTTTACCAACTGGCAGAACTCGAACGAGACCGAGGTCTACACGGTCGCCACGTTCACCATCGCCGCCATCAGCTGGCTGCTGCACATCTGGCGTCGGGAGCGGGGCACCACTCGCGCGCCCCGGATCCTGCTGGTGATCGTGTACCTGGCCGGCATCTCTATCGGCAACCACCTGCTGGCACTCCTGGCCGGCCCGGCGGTCGTGATGTTCGTGGCCACCACGCTGCGGAGCGCACCAGCACGGGACCCGGCTCAGGCACGAGCGGAATGGGCCCAGCTAGCGGTGGTGACCGGGGTCTGGGCCCTGCTCATCGGTACCGGGCTGGGCAGCACCGGCTTGATCCTGCTCGGAATCCTCTGCTTTGTGGCGGCGGCGGCCTACGCTGTCAGCGCCCGGGCCGGCAGCTTTGCGGTGCTGAGCCTCTTCATCGCCTGCATCGCGGTAACACCGTATCTCTACATCTTCATCCGATCGGCCCAGAATCCTCCGATCAACGAAGCCGCACCGGCAATCTACGACCTGGCCCGCCGGTTCGACGCCCTGCTCGATGTGATCCGCCGGGCGCAGTATCCGCCCCGCACCCCACTGGACGATCCTACGGTAGCGCACGGACCGGACAACCCGGGCCGAACCCTAGGACTACTGGCGATCCAGTTCGGCGACTACTTAGAGTATTTCACCTGGCAGTGGGCCAAGTCCGCTATCAGATGGCTCCAGGTTCCCATCGCCGTGATCTTCCTCGGGCTCGGCCTTCGCGGCTCCTTCGCCCAGCGCCGCGCCGACCGTTCAGCCTGGTGGCTGCTCTTCGCGCTGTTCATGGTCACCGGGGTGGGGCTGGTGATCTATATGAACTTCAAGCCGGGCTTCGGCCGCTGGTTCGACCTCTACCCGACAGCAGGCAACCACGAGGTCCGGGAGCGGGATTACTTCTTCGTCGTCAGCTTCATCGTGTGGGGCCTCTGGGCCGGGATGGGGCTGGTTGTCATGGCGCGAGCACTGATGGAACGCGCGGGCTCGCTCCGCCGGCTGGCTCCGGCCGCGTTCATGCTTGCCGCGATTCCGTTGGCGTTGAACTGGTCGGCCGCCTCACGACGCCACGGTCCCGATGCCACGCTGGCCGCTGACTTTGCCTACGATCTGCTGAATACCGTGCCGCCATATGGAGTCCTCTTCACCTATGGCGACAACGACACGTTCCCCCTCTGGTGGGCTCAGGAAGTTGCGGGTATCCGGCAGGATGTGACCGTGATCTGTCTGGCACTGGCCAACACCGATTGGTACATGCGCCAGCTGCGCGAAGCGCCGGTGCGGCCGGTCGACCGGACTGCACTTCCGCCGGTCTGGCGCGACTCCGTCAAGCCGCTGCCCACCTGGCCCTTGCATACCATGTCGGATGCATCCATTGCCACCGCGATGATGGGGTTCGGCGCGCCGGAGACTCAGGAGATCAAGCTGGGGCCGCTCCGCCGGACGCTGGAGAAGGGCACCTACCTCCTGCCCAACGAGATACTCACCCTCAGCGTGGTGCAGCAGAACGTGGGGCGGCGTCCAATCGTTTGGGCGATCACCGCGGGGCGCGAGTTTGCCGGCCTGAGCGCCTACGTTATTCAACAGGCGCTTGGCTTCTCGCTGCAGACTGCCAAGCCGGACACCACCGCACCGTGGCTCGACCTCCGCAGACTGGCCGGCGCTCCGCTCAACGTCCCGTTGACCGAGCGCCTGGTATGGGATACCTACCGCTACGCGGGGCTGCTGGAGGGCGACGCCACCCGGCTGGAGAGTACCAGCGCCGGCATCGCCGCCACCCTGTCCTTCCCGTTCGTGGAGCTGGCCTATGGGTTCAGCGACCGGGGCCAGGTCGACAAGATGCAGCGGGCTCTGGACTACGCATTCCGTCTCTCCCCCAATCCAGCGCTTCGCGCGGCGCTCACCGATTTGAGGATTCGCGGGGCCGATAGCGGTAACGGCGGCCGTCTTCAATAACCAACCATCCCACGGTAAATTAGAGGGTTATGGACTTCCCAGGCCTTCCGGCCCGGTTGGCCCTTGTGCGCCAGACGGTGGCCAGAAGTCAGGCTGCCAGCGGATGGCGCCATCCGGTGCGCATCGTGGGGGTCACCAAGACCCACGGCCCTGAAGCCGTCCAGGCGGCGGTGGCGGCCGGCCTTCATGACGTCGGCGAGAACCGGGTCCAGGAAGCGCTCCAGAAGCAGGAGGCGCTCGCGGGTCTGGCCGTCGAGTGGCACTTGATCGGCACGCTGCAGCGCAACAAGGCGCGGAATGCCGTTGGACGCTTCGCCCTCATCCACTCGGTCGATCGGCTGGAGCTTGCGGCCGAGGTCGACCGCCGGTCGGCCGAAGGGAGTCGGCAACGGGTGCTGGTGCAGGTGAACTGCTCGGCCGAGTCGCAGAAGGGAGGCGTCTCGCCGGAGTCGCTGCCCGAGCTGCTGGACCAGCTGCAGACACTGAACCGGCTCGATGTCCAGGGTCTGATGACCATGAGTGCTCTGACCGACGACCAGGCGGAGCAGCGGCGCTCCTTTCGCCTCCTCAGGGAGCTGCGCGAGGCGGCCGAACGATCGGGGCACCGGCTTCCCGAGCTGTCGATGGGGATGTCTGGGGACTATGCCATTGCCGTTGAGGAGGGAGCAACAATGATCAGGCTGGGCACCGTCCTGTTTGGGGCGCGGGAGACATGAGCGACGACCACTCTTTCCATCTGACCCCGCTCGACGTGCGCTCTCAGGAGTTCACCCGGGCCTTGCGCGGCTACGACCGGAACCAGGTGAACGAATTCAAGCTGGCGATCTCGGAGGAGCTCGAGCGTTTGCTGCGCGACCGGGCCCAGCATGAGGAACGGCTCCGAAGTGTGCAGGAGCAGCTGCGCTCGTTCCGCGACCGGGAGCGCGCGATGAACGAGGCTCTCGTCGCCGCTCAACAGCTCAGGGTAGACAGCAAGGCGCAGGCGGGGCGGGAAGCCGAGCTGGTGCTGCGTGAGGCCAAGATGGAGGCCGAACGCATTCTCGAGCGAGCTCGCCAGGATGAGGCCCTGGTCCGCGAGCGCGCCGATGGAGCCGCCCGCCAGTTTGCGGCGTATGTCTCCAGCTTCCGAACGCTGCTCGAGCGACACCTGGGCGAGGTGGATGGCTTGCAACGCCGCACCGATCCCGAGGTAACGGAGCCTCGAGGTCAGGCTATCACCGGAGATCAGCGGTGACGGCGGCGCCCCCCCTGTTCGATCGGATCGAGGCCGCTGCCCGGGTCGTCCGGAAGCGCAGCTCGGTCCGTCCCGAGGTTGCCATCATCCTTGGCACCGGCCTGGGAGGGCTTGCCAACGAGATCGATGTGGAGGCCTCGATTCCCTACGAGGAGATCCCCGGATTTCCCCTGTCCACCGTCGAGACCCACGCCGGCCGCCTCCTGCTCGGCCGGCTGAATAAGCGCCCCGTGGTAGCCATGCAGGGTCGCTTCCATCGGTATGAGGGTTACGGGCTCGCCGAGGTCACTTTGCCAGTGCGTGTGCTCCATGCGCTGGGGGCCGGCACGTTGGTGGTCTCCAATGCCTGCGGCGGCATGAACCCGCTGTGGGGACCGGGTGACCTGGTCCTGCTGAGCGATCACATCAACCTGCTCGGCGACAATCCCCTGGTCGGGCCCAACGACGAGCGGCTGGGGCCAAGATTCCCGGATATGTCCGCTCCCTACGATCCCGAGCTCCGGGCGCTGGCCCGGACAGCCGCTCTCGAGCTTGGCATCGTGCTGCGTGAGGGTGTGTACGTTGCGGTGCCCGGCCCCAGCCTGGAGACCCGGGCGGAGTACCGCATGCTGCGTGCAATGGGCGCGGACGTCGTCGGGATGTCGACCGTCCCCGAGGTGATCGTGGCCAACCACACCGGCATGAGAGCGCTGGGCATTTCGATCATCACCGATCAGTGCCTGCCGGACGCGCTCGAGCCGGCCGACATCAGTCGCATCATCGCGACCGCCGGGCGCGCTGAACCCTCCCTGACCCGGCTGATCGGCGCCCTGGTGGAGCGCCTTCCCTGATGCCGTTCCCGGCCTGGCCCGACCTGTCTCCCAATGGGCTCGAGCAGCGGCAGCTGGAGCAGTGGAAGTCCGAAGGTCTCTTCCGCCAGACGCTGGAGGCAAGGAGCTCCGGGCGTCCGTTCGTCTTTTACGAGGGACCCCCCACCGCTAACGGTCGCCCGGGTATCCACCACGTCTTCTCCCGCACGATCAAGGATCTGGTGTGCCGGTTTCACTCGATGCAGGGAGAATCGGTCACCCGCATCGCCGGCTGGGATACGCACGGCCTGCCGGTCGAGATCGAGGTGGAGAAGGAGCTCAAGCTCACCGGCAAGAAAGACATCGAGCGGTTCGGCGTCGAGGAGTTCAACGCCCGGGCCCGCAAGAGCGTCTTCAAGTATCAGGCGGAGTGGGAGAGCCTCTCCGATCGGATCGGCTACTGGCTGGACTACGAGCACCCCTACGTCACCCTCAGCAACGATTATATCGAGAGTGTCTGGTGGCTGCTCCAGCGCCTCCATCAGCGCGAGCTGCTCTATCGCGGTCACCGGGTGTTGCCCTACTGTCCCCGCTGCGGCACGGTCCTGTCGAGCCACGAGCTTGCCCTCGGCTACGAGAACGTCACGACCAATTCGGTCTACGTGACTTTCCCGCTGCAGAACCACCCCGAGCGCCAGCTGCTGGTGTGGACGACTACTCCGTGGACCCTGCTGTCGAACGTGGCCGTCGCGGTCAACCCTGACCTGGAATACGGCGAGTACCTGGTCGGCGACCGGCGAATCATTCTGGCCACCGAGCGGGCCTCGCTTCCCAGCAGCAGCCAGTCGGGCGCTCCCAGCTTCAGCGAGCTCGGTGCCGCCCGGACCTTCAGGGGACGGGAGCTGATCGGCCTGCGCTACCAACGTCCCCTGGACGTGGTTCCGCTGCCGGAAGACCGGGCATCCCGCCTGGTGGTGGCCGCGGACTTCGTAACGGCCGGTGACGGCTCGGGCCTGGTGCACCTGGCTCCGGCGTTCGGCGCCGATGACTATCAGGCCGGTGTCGACCACGGCCTCGCCCTGGTACGACCGGTGGCCCCGGACGGAACCCTGGCCGGCACCAGTTGGCCGGAGATCGAGGGCAGGCTCGTTACTGCGCGGGAGACCAACGACCTCATCATTCAGCGGCTCAAGCGGGATGGTCGCTGGCACCTCACGGTGCCCTACGAGCACAGCTACCCGCACTGCTGGCGTTGCTCCAGTCCGCTGATCTACTACGCCCGCGACTCCTGGTTCGTCCGGACCTCGTCGGTGAAAGACCGGATGCTGGAGCTCAACCGCCAGGTGGACTGGCATCCGCCCGAGGTCGGGGCAGGGCGCTTCGGCGAGTGGCTGGAGAACAACGTTGACTGGGCGCTTTCGCGAGACCGCTACTGGGGTACGCCGCTCCCGGTCTGGGTGTGCGATGACGACCCGTCTCATGTCGAGGTGATCGGGAGTTACGCCGAGCTGAGCAAGCGCTGGGGGCGCGATCTGCCGGAGGGATTCGATCCGCACAAGCCGTTCATCGACCAGTACACCTGGGCCTGTCACTGCGGCGGGCTGATGCGGCGTACCCCGGAGGTGATCGATACCTGGTTCGACTCCGGCGCGATGCCCTATGCCCAGTGGCACTACCCCTTCGAGCATCAGGAGGAGTTCGCCCGGCATTTTCCGGCAGACTTCATCTGCGAGGGACTCGATCAGACCCGGGGGTGGTTCTATTCCCTCCTGGCCATCTCCACCGCCGCGTTCGACGGCCTGGCATACCGTCACGTCATCGTGAACGATCTGATCCAGGATGCGCAGGGCCAGAAGATGT
>JBDTTD010000129.1:0-7029 GCA_039930805.1 Gemmatimonadales bacterium
TACGGGAAGCGCTGATCGAGGCCGGCCGGATCCGCCTCCGGCCGATCATGATGACGACGATTGCCTTGATCGCTGGTATGATCCCGGTGGCTCTGGGCCGGGGAGAAGGAGCCGACTTTCGGGCACCGCTGGGCCGGGCCGTCATCGGCGGGGTGATCACCTCGACACTGCTTACCCTGCTGGTCATTCCGACGGTCTACGAGATCCTTGACAACTTCCGCTCCTGGATGGCCGAGAAGGTCTGGCGCCGGATCTTCAAGTCTAACCCAGAGTCAGCAGCCACAACGGCTTCGGCTGATTGACCAAGGGTAAGTCCGCAGGCTCGCTTATTGCGCCGGCAAACTCTGGTCGATAGCGTGTCGGCCGGATCCCACCGTTACTCCCCCGCTAGGCAAGTCGCGGAGTCGCTACGTGAACGCCCACCACCATCCGAGTATGGCCGTGCTCTCGATCCTGGTTGCCATCCTGGCCTCCTATATAGCCTTAGACCTGGCTGGACGGGTTGCCGCGGCGCGCGAGGGATTTCGCATGGCCTGGCTGGTCAGGGGCGCAGGAGCCTGGGGGCCCGGTACCTGGGCCACGCATTTCGTGGCCATGCTCGCGATCCACCTACCCGGCTCCTACTCTCGCATGTGGGGCGGCTTGTGGATCGGGTGACGAATGTGAGGGAACTGCAAGAGCGGTTTGCGGAGCACCCCGAGCTCCTGCGCGAGCTGGCCGCGATCTTCCTGGAAGATGGTCCGACCCGGCTGGCGGCAATCCAGACCGGCGTGGCCCAGCGAGATCCAGCCGTCCTCCAGGCCGCGGCCCATGCCTTGAGAGGTTCGGCGGCCAACTTCGGGGCGACGCTGGTGGTTGATGCGGCCTTGAGGCTCGAGTTGATGGGACGTAACTGTGATCTGACCGGAGTGGACGCAGCTCTGGCCGACCTGTTGGTCAGTATGGAGAGGCTTAATACGGAGCTCAGCGCACTCGCGGGGGCGAAATCCCCATGAAAGTTCTACTCGCCGATGACGACCGGGTCCTGACCCATTTGCTTGCGACCGGACTCCGGGCGAAGGGCGCCGAAACCACCGTCGTGCACGACGCCATGCAGGCGCTGATGACGGCCATGCGGTCGCCGCCGGACGTGATCGTCCTCGACATCCAGATGCCGGGCGGCACCGGCATCGAAGCGCTCAGGAAGCTCAAGCGCAACGCCAAGACCTCGTCCATCCCGGTGGTCGTACTCAGCGGGAGCGTTGCGGCTGATGCTTCGCAAACGCTCAAGGCCCTCGGAGCGGTCGAGTTGCTCTTGAAGCCGGTCGAGCCGGATGTGCTCTACCAGGTCCTTTGTACCGTTCTGCCATCTCAGGGGCGAGCGGCGCAAGCCTAGCCCAGCTCCCAGCCCCAGGCTCCCAGCTCCCTCCCGCTGGCGCACCGGCCGGTCCCACACCAGTATACAGGCAGTCCCCGGAGCCTTCCCGCAGCGCGATTTCCATCAAGGAGTCCCGTGATTGTCTAGCCGGTGGGGGACCTGCGTGCTCGCCCTGGTCCTGCTCGCGCTCGGCTGCGGGGGTGGGAGTGAGGTGCCTGGACCGGCGGTGGTCACCTTTCCCATCAGCGCCCTGGGCGCCGAGGGCCAGGTGCTGGTTCGCCAGCTCTCCCGGTTCATGAAGGAGCACCCCGGGATTAAGGTCGTCCAGCGAGTGACTCCCGACGGGGCCGACCAGAAGCACCAGCTCTACGTGCAATGGCTCAACGCGGGGGCCAGCGATCCGGACATTCTCCAGTTGGACGTGATCTGGACACCGGAGTTTGCCGCCGCAGGTTGGATTCTCCCGCTCGATCAGTTTCACCCCGACACCGCCGCTTTCTTCCCTTCGACCATCGCGGCCAACCGGTGGCAGGACAGCCTGTACGCGCTGCCCTGGTTCGCCGACGTGGGGATGCTCTACTGGCGAACGGACCTGATGGAGCAGCCACCCGTCACCTTCGACGAGCTGGTTCGTCAGGCGCAGCGGGCACGACAGAAGGGGGGTCCCCGCTACGGGTTCGTCTGGCAAGGCGCGCGATACGAGGGACTGATCACCACATTCCTCGAGTATCTCGGCGCCTACGGCGGCCGCATTCTCGAAAGTGGCAGGGTGGTGGTCAGCTCCGAGGCCGGGCTTCGCGCGCTGACCGAAATGCGGGATGAGATTTATCGCTATGGAGTAGTGCCGACGACAGCCCTCACCTGGCACGAGGAGGAGACCCGGTTCGCCTTCCAGAATGGCGAGGCGGCCTTCATGCGGAACTGGCCCTACGCCTATCCGCTGATGCAGGACAGCAGCCAATCCAGCGTGGCGGGGAAGTTCGCGGTGGCGCCCATGCCCGCTGGGCCGGGCGGCACCCATACAGCGGCAATAGGGGGCGCGCAGCTGGCCATCAACCGCCGCACGGAGTATCCCGAGGCGGCCTGGGCCGTCATCGACTATCTCACCCAGCCGGAGCAGATGCGGGAGCGGGCGGCGGTGGTCGGTCAGTTTCCCACTCGCACCGCTCTCTACGACGATCCCCAGCTCGCCTCCGGACTCGCCATCCCGCCCGCGATGGTCCGCCGCATCATCGAGTATGCCGTACCCCGGCCAGTCACACCGATCTACACCCAGCTCTCCGAAATTCTGCAGATCAATCTGCATCGTGCGCTGACCCGGCAGGCTGAACCGGCTGCGGCGCTGGCTCGTGCTCAGACCGAGATGCAGCGGGTGCTGAACCGGGCCGGACTGGGCACGGGAGAGCCGGTTGCCCGCCGCTGATCCCGGGTCCAGCATGGAGCGCCAGGAGGCACGGGTCGCCTGGACCCTCGTGCTCCCGGCGGTACTGACCATCCTGCTCGTTGCGCTGTTTCCCCTGGTCTGGACGGTCTGGGAATCGCTCCACCTGCACGACCTCCGGATGCCGTGGCTGGGTAAGCCGTTCGTGGGAATCGACAACTATGTCGAGGCCCTCGGAGACCCGCGGTTCTGGGCCTCGCTCGGGCACACCGCGTTTTTCGCCGTCACCAGCGTGGGACTCGAGCTGATCATAGGACTCTGGCTGGCCCTGGCCCTGAACCGCGCGTTCCGCGGACGAGGTCTGGTACGGGCGGCGGTACTGGTTCCGTGGGCCATTCCGACCGTGGTATCGGCTCTGCTCTGGCGGTTCATGTTCGAGGGGCAGACCGGAATCGTGAACAGCATGCTGGTCGGCATCGGGGTGCTGAAAGAGCCGGTGGTATGGTTCATCCATCCAGCGGCGGCCTGGGTGCCTGTGGTTCTGGCCGACGTATGGAAGACCACACCCTTCGTGGCACTGCTGCTGCTGGCCGGCCTGCAGAATATCGACGCCTCGCTCTATGAAGCGGCGCGCATAGATGGCGCCACTGCCTGGCGCCAGTTCCGTCACGTGACTCTGCCCCTTCTCAAGCCCGCCATTCTGGTGGCGCTGATTTTCCGCACCTTGGATGCGTTTCGAGTATTCGACCTGATCTACGCCTTGACCGGTGGAGGACCCGGCACCTCTACCGAGCCGATCGCGCTGTACACCTTCAACGCACTGCTCCAGAATTTGCAATTCGGCTACGGCTCGGCGCTGTCGGTGATCGTATTTCTGATCACCTTCTGTCTGGCGATTCTCTACATCAAGCTGCTGGGCGCTGAGCTGACCGGAGCCCGGCGTTGAGAGTGCGGGGCTGGTGGCCGGCGGTGGTGCTCGCCCTGCTGGTGGGCGCCAGCGCCTTTCCCTTCTACTGGGCCATCCTCTCTTCGTTCACGCCGGAATCCCGGCTCTTCCAGGAACCCTCGCTCCTTCCCCGGCATCTCGTGTTGGACCACTACCGGGCGTTGTTCACCGAGCGGAGCTTCTGGCTCCCCATCCGGAACTCCCTGATCGTGGCCGGTGCCACGACGATCTTCTGCGTGTCGCTCGGGGCACTCTGCGCCTACGCACTCGCCCGGCTCGAGTTCAGGGGCAAGGCCTTCCTGCTCGGCTCCATTCTAGCCGTAGGAATGTTTCCCCAGATCTCGGTGGTCTCGCCGCTCTACCTGTTGCTGCGGGAGCTGCACCTCATCAATACCTATCCCGGACTGGTGCTGCCCTACCTGACCTTCGCCATGCCGCTCACCGTGTGGCTCCTGGTGGGGTTCTTTCGCCAGCTTCCGGGCGAGCTGGAAGAAGCGGCGATGGTGGACGGGGCCGGCCGGCTGCGGGCGTTCTGGGAGGTGATTGTGCCCCTGGCGGTCCCGGGCATTGCTACCACCGCGATCCTGACCTTCGTCTACAGCTGGAATGAGTTTCTCTTCGCGCTCTCCTTTACGCTGGGGCCGGAGCGCCAAACCGTTCCTGTCGCCATCGCGCTCTTCCGGGGACAATACCAGGTCCCCTGGGGCCAGATTCTCGCTGCCGCCGTCATTGCCACCTTACCGGTGACGCTCCTGGTCCTCGCGTTCCAGCGCCGGATCGTGCAGGGACTCACCGCCGGCGCGGTGAAAGGGTAACCATGGCTTTGGTTCGTCTGGAGGGTGTCGGAAAGACCTACCCCAACGGTCACGTGGCCGCGAAGGGGCTCGATCTGGAAATTCGGGACGGGGAGTTCATGGTCCTGGTGGGACCATCGGGTTGCGGCAAGAGCACGGCCCTGCGAATGATCGCCGGGCTGGAGACACCCACCTCCGGCCGAATCCTGATCGGCGATCGCGACGTGACGTCGCTGCCGCCGCAGGATCGCGACATCGCGATGGTCTTTCAGACCTACGCGCTCTACCCCCACATGACCGTCCGGGAAAATCTCGCGTTCGGTCTTCGCATGCGTGGCACCCCAGCCGAGGTCATCGAGAGGCGAGTGCAGGAAGCGTCCCGTGCTCTCGGGCTTGATCCGGTGCTGGGCCGCCGGCCGGCGCAGCTCTCCGGCGGGCAACGGCAGCGAGTTGCGTTGGGTCGCGCCATCGTTCGGGAGCCCAAGGTCTTCCTGTTCGATGAGCCACTTTCCAACCTGGACGCCAAGCTGCGGGTGGAGACCCGAGCCGAGCTGGCCCGCTTGCACCGCCGGCTGGGCGCAACCGTCGTCTACGTCACCCACGATCAGGAAGAGGCCATGACCCTGGGCTGGCGGGTAGCGGTCATGCGGGACGGCTTCCTCCAGCAGGTAGCGCCTCCCATGGAGCTGTACCGCCGCCCGGCCAACCGTTTCGTGGCGGAGTTCGTCGGATCGCCCGGGATGAACTTCCTGCCGGGAGACACAGTGGCGGGCATAGGTCAGAAGAGGGCGGGGACGACACTCGGCATCCGGCCGCACGACCTCGCCATTGTGGCGCAGGGCGCCGGAGATGCCGATGCCTGGGTGGACGTGGTCGAGTCCAGAGGCAGTGAGCTACTGGTCTACCTCCGCATGGGGGCCACCGGCGATGGCGCCGAGCTACGGGTAGTGGCACCGCCCGAGCCCACGATCGAGGAGGAGCGAGTGGTGGGCGTCAGGTTCGACCGGGGGCGGCTGCATTGGTTCGAGAAGGAGTCGGGGCGCAGAGCGGAGTAGCGTTAGCGCCGGGGCAATCTCGACAGCACGAACTCCACCGCCAGATTGGTTGTATTCCAGAGCTGCAGGTCCGAGCTGGTCCCGTAGCGCACCGGCACCAGCTTCTCCCCTCGTATCTCATAACTCCATAACTCATTGTGCTGCAGACCCGACTCGCTGACGGCAGTCAGGGTGCTGTCCAACGCGTCCCTCAGCGGCTTGGAGGACTCCCTGGCAGCGGAGATCTGGTTTGCGAGGCCGAGGAAGAGGAGGTTGACCTCGCGTCCCCAGACCACGCGGGGCCCGTGGTACTGGTCGGCTTGAAATCGCTCCCAGATCTGGCGTGAAGCGTAGGCGTCGTCCGCCACCACAGGACCGAGGCCTCCAACCAACAGTCCTACGGGATAGGGGCGCAGGAATGGGGCAACGTCTTCGAGTGTGTTTCCCGGGGCCATCAGATGCGGATTCAGGAATAACTCGGTGGCGGGATCGGTGTTGACCACAGGAATCGGCCGACCGGTGGCGTCGAGTGAAAGAGCCAGAAAGGTGAGCGAGTCACGTACCGGGCCGTGCCTGGCCATCGCCGCGGTCCAATAGCGCCGCTCGGGCGCCGGCAGCCAGGCCAGCTTGGCGGCGATGCGCCGCCGGATCTCAGCCGGCGCGAGGCGCACCCGGAAGTGACGGCGGGCACCATCCCATGTCTGGATGGCTCGGCCCAACGACGAGCGGTCGTGGACATAGCCCGCGAGAACACCGCTGGGATCCGCGATCAAGCTATCCAGTATCGATGGCGTGATCCCGAGGGATGGGAGCAGGTCCAGGATCGAGTCGACGGACCGGAGCGCCATGGGTACCCAGATGACGTTGATATCCATTGCAAACCGGCCGCCGGCGTATCCGGCATCGCTGTCGCGCCAGCTGGCTGAGCGCCAGTGCGTCGCGTCGCGCTTGGGGAAGCTCAGCAGATTGATGAGGCGGGGGGTCTCCGCATAGGAACGGGTCCACCTTGCCACCAATCCCATCTCCTTCAACATCAGACCAAGCCGTGAGCCGCGGCCGTCGCTGCTGTCAAGCAGGAACGCGCGCTTTTGCTCGGGGCGGATGGTGGAGTCGGCGAGGTACCTGGCGATGAGCACGGGGAGCTGAAACTCGTCATCGATCATGTGATAGTTCTCGCGGGTCCTCTGCAGCTCGCCCAGGACGCCACGGGCTTGCTCCAGCAGGCTGTCGGCCTGTTGCCGCCGCCCATCTCGTCCGGCGCGCAGGGACAGGGTGATGAGCGAGTCGTAGACCACCGCGTTCTCGCGGATCGCCTGACCGCCAAGCGCCTCCTCGTGGCTCACGTCACCGTTGGGCCCCAGCTTCCGGAGCACGCTAGCGATCACGTGCTCCGACATGCTCGCCGTCCAGATAGGCCGCATCATGAGGGCGGTCATCATCATGTCGCGGCCGAAGTAGGTGGCGAAGTTCGGCAGGCCGGCCATGAGCTTCTCTTTCGAGCTCAGCAGCTCGACACC
>JBDTTD010000130.1:0-7027 GCA_039930805.1 Gemmatimonadales bacterium
GCCGCCGGTTGGACTGCTGCTGAGCAAAGAGGTTGGCGTCGTCGCTCACGCGCCGCGTTTAGTCGCCGACAGATCGACTACCGGAACGGCCCGTTCTCCCGCATCCTCGATCTCCCAGAGTTCGGCGGGGGAGGCCTGTGCCAGGCCGGCGACGAGGTTGGTGGGAAACTGCATCTGCTTGGTGTTGTACTGGGTTGCCACGTCGTTGTAGAGCTGCCGCGCAAAACCGATTTTGTTCTCGGTGCTGGTCAGCTCCTCTTGAAGCTGCGCGACGTTGTTGGTCGCCTTGAGATCCGGGTAGGCCTCGGCGAGGGCGAACAGCCGTCCCAGGGCCTGGGTCAGCTCTCCCTCGGCCTTGGCTGTCTGCTGCACGCCGCTTGCTCCGATGGCCCGATTCCGAGCCGAGATCACCGCATCCAGGGTCGAGCGTTCGAAGTCCATCGCGCCCTTCACCGTGTTCACCAGGTTGGGAATCAGATCATGGCGGCGCTTGAGCTGCACGTCGATCTGCTTCCAGCCGTTGACCACCTGGTTCTTGAGTGAAATGAGCCCGTTGTAGGCGCCCACCATCCACAAAACGATTCCCGCGATGATGGCCAGCACGACAATCATGCCCATGTCGCATCCTTGGTTATGAGGGCTACGCCTTCCACGCCCCTTCATCCGGCACGGCTTCGTCCGGCACGGTGACCGGTTCCATCCCGACGACGGACATCAATGCCTGGCGCAGCGTCTCCGCGATGACGGCGCTGTCACCGTTCAGCCGCAACGCCGGGTGCTGCTCGTCGATCAACACTTCCACCCCGGGGGAAACCGCGATGCGCCGGCAGGTCGAGCTCGCCGCGGAGATCCCTTCGACCGGTGCCAGCCAGGCCATCAGCGCCCGCCCCACCCTCCCGCGGCCGGTACCGGGCGTGCGCAGGAGCGGCAGGCGACCCGGGGGCGGGAGTCCCGGACCCAGCGCGCTCGCCGCCCGCCGCTCGATGAGATCGCCGGTCAGGCTGGCGAACTCCTTGACCATGGATTCCAGGGTGGCGCCTTCCATCTGTCGCAGCTTGATGGCCAGGACCTGGAGCAGGTGGCGATAGGAATACACCGCGGCGGTCCCTCGCCCATCCGGCGGACTCACCAGACCTCGAGCGACGTAAAAGCGGATGGTGCGCTCGCTAGGCCTCGCGCGCGCCGCGGCGTTGACCGGGACCACACCGGACGCATCGAGAATCCCACCCGCCAGGGCGGCCAGGTCTCGGAGTCCCCAGGGGGCGAGGGCGCTGTATTCCCGGAGGGTGGCCAGTGGATCGGAGGAAGGTTCGGCGCTCATCCGTGTCCGTTCCCCTCGCGGAGATCCGAGCGGCTACTGACCTGGGCCAACACGGTCTCCACCAGCTGTACCAGACTGTCGAGCGTGAACGGCTTGGCCAGGATTGGGCAGGCGACGAGCTCGGCAGGCCAATCGAGGTGCGCTGATGGTGAATCGCCGCTCATGAGGACCACCCGGCCCACCAGTCGGGGCCACCGGCGGGTAATGGCGAGGAAGAAGGTATCGCCCGCCATCTGTGGCAGCCTGAGATCGAGCAACACCAGGTCGAACCTCGACTCATCCAGCATCAGATACGCGGAGTGCGGATCGGCCACCGCGACAACCTGGTAGCCGAAGTTGGTGAGCGCCCGCTCCAGCGTCCGGCGCAGCGAAGGCTCATCGTCTACCACGAGAATACGGGCGCTCACGACGCGACTTGGCTCAGGGGAGACAGGTAGCGCTCGGTGACGATCATCAGGGCCTCTTCAGTGGAGAGCGACACCCGGAGTTCGCCGGCTGTAAGCCCGAATACCGAACGCAAGTGCATCTGCAGGGTCTTCGGCTTGCTGTAACCGAGCTTCAGCGCCACGTCCTCGACGGTGTACCCCGGATCGAGCAGGAGCCGGTGGGCGTAAAGTAGCCGGGTCAACACCATCACCATGCGGGGCGAGGGTAGGCCCACCCTGGTAAACCAACGCTCGCAGGTACGGCGGGTCAACTGCGCCCGCTCGGCCAGTGCCGTGACCGTGGGGGCGTCCTCTCTGGCGTGCAGCATGCTTTCGAGGGCTCCCAGCAGCTCTGGAGGCAGTTCCTGCAATGGCCCGCCCAGGGCCTGCATGACCTGCTGGGACGCGCTCTGGTCGAGCTCGGCCTGGAGTGCTGCCCGGAGCGAGGCGGGGGCGTCCTCGAAGCGATGGAAGACGACCCGCCGGATCCCTGACCGACCCAGCTGGAGCAGGACCGAAGCGGTGGCGGGAGCGAGCTCGGTGTAGATCAGGAGGGGCAGCGAAGGAAAGAGCAGGCGGATGCGCTCGATGCCGTGGGCCCGGGCCGTACCACCCAACAGCGGGTCTACGACGGCAATCTCGACCGGTTTAGCCCGGATTGTGTCCACCGCCTCCGGCCAGCCTGTTCCCGAAACCCACTGGAAGCGGTCTGGGTCGAGCACTCGGAGCCGCAAGAGGCGTTCGGAAGGGACAGCGGCGAGCAGAAGATGTCGCAAATCGGCCCCTATTTGTCGCAAATGGGCCCTATAAACGTCAACGCGGAAGGTCCACATTAGCGGCGTACCCACCCCTGGGCGTACCGCTTCTGAAAGGACCCCCATGTCCCGTCTCAAGACCTACGGTCTCGTTCTGGCTCTGCTCGCCTCTGCCGCTGTCAGCACCGGTTGCACCCGGACTGACGCCACTGGCCCGTCCGAGCAGGCTCAGCCGTCGTTCGAAACCCAAGGCTCCGGCGGTTGAGCTAGGGATCTGGCCGCTACTGGGGCTGCTCTCGGCCCCAGAAACGGCGAGGCTTACGCCTCGGCAGCCTCCGCATAATCCCGCAGGCCAAGCATGACCTCTCCCACCACGGGCGGGTGGCTCGACTTAGCCCCTTCCTGGTGGTGAGGCTCATTGCTCTGGGGCTGTGAGAGTTGCTCCAGCGCCTTCTCGATCTTGAAATACCAGGTATTCAGCCGGTGTGCCTCGGCCAAGGCAAGCGCCTGTTCCAGGGCTTCACGGGCCCGGCCTGATTGCCCAAAGCGGGCCAGGCCGATTCCCAGCTTGAACTGGTAGTCGGTTGCCGCACTGGGCGGTAAATGATCCCGGATCTCGCTGACCGCGCCCCGGCAGCGTTCAAAGGCTACCCGGTTCCCGAGGGAAGACTCCAGGTCCATCAGCTCCAATGCCGCGTTGGCGCGATCGAGCAGATTGGCGCTGGAGTCAATCACGATCTGGAATGCGAGCCGGGCCGCTTCGTAGGCTTCGATCTGACACAGACCGATGCCCAGGTCGCCCAGAATGCGCATGCGCAGGGACGGGTCGGACGCGAGGCGGAAGGCCCGATAGTTCGCCTGCAGCTCCTCGAGGGGGAGACCCTGTCGCGAACATACAGCGCCAAGGTCGGCGTAGGCCCTAGCCTGCACGTCGGGGAGATTGAGGGCCGATGCATCGCGCACCACGCTCTCGGCCATCTCGCGCGCCAGGGGCAAATTTCCCAGCCCGCGCTGCACGGCGCTGCGGCCCAGCCGGCCGCGTAAGGCGCACACATTATCTCCCACCGTGAGCCCCGCCTCTTCCGCGGAGCTGTAGCAGGCGCTCGCCGATTCCCAACGAGCGAGCAGCCGGTTCAGGCGGCCGGCGAACAAGGCATACGCGGCAAAGTCAGCCGTGGTCGTCCTGGACCCCTGCGAACGGGCCGCGAGGGTCAACAGCTCCAGCGCTTCCTCGAGACGTCCCTCGTGCTCCAGGAAATAGGCGTAGGCCGTAAGGCTCATCCACAGGCCCGACGTGGCCTCGCCTTCCGCGGAGACAGCCGAAACCACGCCGGCGAGGTGAGCCGTCTCGGGCATATTCGCCGGAAGCTCGTTGACGTGGCGCCGCACCGCCTCGAGCTGCCAGCAGAAGCCTTCCAGCTGCTCGGCATCGTTGTTTAGTGTGAGCAGCTTGTCGACCAGCCGCGCCACGACGTACGCTCCCAGCGCTAGACGCGCCCCGCCCTCGCGCTCCTGCTCTCGCTGGAGCCGGGCACGCTCGAGGAACGGTTCGTGAGTGAGGGTATTGGTAGCGGCCCCTACCTCACCGAACAAGAGCTGCGGCGTATACAAAGCACATCCTTCCATTTGCCAGGGGTCGATACCAGAGATACAGCTAGTATCGCTTCCGGAATGACCTCACACAAGGGTGCCATCGTACCACTTCCGGGCTCGCGCCTTGCCGCCCCTCACCTTACAAAAAGGGTGCCACCCCCGGCAGGAATTCCCCCTATCCTCGCATCATGAGACAGGCCTTCACCCTTCCGGAGATACTGCTGGTTCTTGCACTTGGGAGCGTGCTCCTGGGCGTCGCAATACCCCGGTTCTCGGCAGTCGTTGATCGCATCGAGGTCGCCGACGCCGCCGGCCATATCGCTGCTGCCCATCGGCGAGCCCGGCTGATGGCGGTAACGCAGAGCCTGGTCACGGTCCTGTCGGTCGATGCCCCGGCCCTGACCATTCGTCGTAAGGGCCTGAGCCCACCGCTGTGGTCCGAGGCCGGTCCCACCGCGCATCGGGTCTCTCTAGTGGGTCCAGCTCGCCAATTCACCTTCTCGCCCGAGGGCTTTACTCTGGGCCTCTCCAACGCCACCCTCCGGCTCACCCGCGGCAGCGCCACGCGGACGGTAATAATCTCTCGCCTGGGGAGAATCAGGATCACGCATTAAAAGTCGCACGAGCGGAGGGCGACGGCCCCTTCGAGCGGACGACCGGCCCGGAGGCCAGCCCGGATCCGGGCCACCCCACCCTGCAGATAAGCGGCTCAGCTGCCGTGATCGAGCGAGAAGAGCAGGTCGACATGCACCTCGATTCCCTCGTGCATCTTCAGCACCCCGAGCACCTTGCTGAGCCCGCCGATGTGATAGTCCTTCAGGTTCAAGGGGAAGTCCGAATGGACCCGTGCGCCGGCACCTTCAAAATGTACCGTTGCGGGCAGCTCCACTTTTCGCGTCACACCGTGGATGAGGAGTGCGCCATGCAACACGGCCGCTACGCTGTCCGCCGTTCCTCCCTTTGGAGCGATCCCGCTCAGCTCGAAACGGATGTTGGGATACTTGCTCGACTCCATCGACTTGTTCAGGTCTTTATCGCGCTTGCCGTTCCCAGTGACAAGGGTCCGGACCGGGGCCTCGACCCAACCCCGAACCCCGCCCAGCGCCGGGGCGCCGGTTACCTGCCCCGAGACCTCCCGGGTGGTGCCTACGAAGTCGCCGAGGGTCGCATGACCGTCGAAGCTGAGCGTCCCGGATGCAACCCGTCCACTCGGGACCGGGCGCGCCTGGGCATTCAAGGCGTGAGTTCCCCCGAGTGGGTAGCACGTGAGGATGGCGAGTAGGAGACGGTATTTCCTCACCTTGTTCAAGAGTGTAGAGCGGGAGATGCCGAGCAGGTGCGCCGCCTTGCGCTTGTTGCCCCCGGTATGCCGGAGCATCAAAGCCAGGTGCCGCCGCTCTGCCTGCTCCAGCGATTGCGGCTCATCGCTGTCGGTTGGCCGGATGGCCTTTCGGAGCGCGGAAAGATCCAGACCCGGCATCCCGAGATCGAGGAGCACGGCATCGATGCCGGTTCCCCCGAGCGACTCGACGGCGGAGGCTTCGTCCAATGCCACGTCCACCCGATGCTCCGCCCCTCGAAGCAACGCCGCGAGATCCTCCAGCCGCCCGGGGTCTTGATCCACAACCAGGATGCGAAGTGGCTTCATGAGAGGAAGGTTAGAGGGGCTATTGGCTATTGGCTATTGGCTGCGGCGGAGACCAAAGAGGTTCACTGAACCAAGGCCGAGATCCGTGTGGGCTCCGTTCCAGCCGACAGCCAATAGCCAATAGCTAATAGCCAACAGCCCCCATAAAAACGGAACGGCCGCCCAGTCGTGGCTAGGCGGCCGTTCCACACACGGACTACCCAAGGTCGGAGCATTGCTGCCGCCGTTCTTCTTCCACCTGCCGCCGGTTGGCTGATTCGCCGCTCGGGAGGGCGCGCTGGAGCCTTGGCTTCCATCCCCAGGCCGGATGGCCATCCCACCTGGTTCGTCTATGTGAGCGCTGCGAGTCAGATCGAGTCGCGGATCGACCTTTCGCACTGCACCCCGAGGCGCTAGATCGGAGCGGATGAAGCACGCGACTGGCTTCACCTGTTCGAGCCGGAGTATTACCGCTCAAACCCACCCCCTCGGTCGCCGCTGCGACACGGGGTCTCAGTACGTTTCCGATGAGGTGCGTGACAACAAGATAGGCACCAGCGCCAACCGCGCAAGTGCCCGTATTTATTCGGGTTACAGCATTCTGACGTGGGAAAGATGTGGAAACCTAACTCACTTCTGGCATGCACCCTACCGGCTCCATCAACACAATGTGGACATGTGTATCCACATTACAATCCGGGGATCTAGCCGGCCAACGGACGCGGTTCGGCCCCAAGGGGGCTCACTTTTATGTCCATGGCGCTCAAAAATGCACCCAAACTCCGCTCATACCGGCGGAGGACAGCCTGCACCCGGGCGGCTCGATCATTCCCATACCCCCGGACCCTTTCTCCAGCACCCGCCTGGCTCATGGTGGCAAAGTCCGATTCGCAACGGACCAGCGCCTTCTGCAGCTGATCCAGGGCCGCCACCATCTCGGTCCGCCGCCGGAGCCGCCGATCGTTGGACGCGTCGGCCGTCAGCACAGCCTCCCGCGCCGCCGGCAGGCTGCTCACCGAACGGCCGCAGGCCTGGCGCATGACCCGGGCCCGGGAGATTAGAGAGGCAGAAGATGACTCGCGATAGTCCCGTTGAAGCCGGGAGGCAGCGGCATCGATGGTATTGAGTGAATCGCGGAACTGCAGCACCGCATCCCGGAGAGCCGCGCGACCGGCGTCCAGCTTGGGCTCTGGACGCACCACGGTGCCTTGGGCCGAGAGGGTTTGCGCGAACAACGTGGCGATGAGAACGAGATACCAACGGCTCATGATTCGGTTCCTACTTCGATGTAGCGGTATGTCGGCTC
>JBDTTD010000131.1:0-7024 GCA_039930805.1 Gemmatimonadales bacterium
CCACCAGGTGCTGGAAGCTGAGAATGGCGAGCAGGCGGTGATTCTGTGCCGGAAGCATCTGCCGGAAATCGTTCTCATGGACATCCGCATGCCGGTGGTGGACGGGCGGTCGGCTCACCTGATGCTGAAATCTCAGGAGACGACCAGGCATATCCCACTGGTCGCCGTGACAGCCTCCTCGACGGAGTCCTGCAGCGGCCGCCCCCTTCCGAGGAGGAAAAGGAGTCTCTGCTCTCCCTCCGGCGAGGAGTCTACGCCAGGAGGCCGGTCAAGGCAGGCAGCGTGGTGGGCGCAGAGGATGTCTACTTTGCCATGCCCTGCGGCGACGGGCAGCTCAGCTCCGGTCAATTCAAGGGAGGCATCGTCGCCCAGGAGGACCTAGCCGCGGACCAGCCGCTCTGCGTGAGCGATCTGGCGATATCCCACAACCCGGACCAGCAGCTTCTCTTCACTGCCATCCACACGATCAAGGCCATGCTGAACGAGGCCCGGGTGGTACTGAACACCGACTTCGAGGCCGAGTTCTCCCACCATTACGGGCTGGCCCGGTTCAAGGAGTGGGGCGCTACCATCATCAGCTGTGTCAACCGCAGCTACTGCAAGAAGCTCGTCATCCAGACGCCGGGTCAGCGGCACCCTTCGCACTACCACAAGCGCAAGGAAGAGACATTCCAGGTGCTGCACGGCACTCTGGAGGTCATCATCGACGGCAGGCGGCGCACCCTGCATCCGGGCGACACCCTGTTGCTCCAGCAGGGCGTGTGGCACGAGTTCTGGACCGACACGGGAGTGATCTTCGAGGAGATTTCCACCACCCACTACAACGACGACTCGTTCTACGAGGACAAGCAGATCAACCGCCTGGAACGGGCCGAGCGCAAGACGGTGGTCAACCACTGGGGCCGCTATCAGATATGACCGCGTGCGTCGTCTTCGATTTCGACGGCGTCCTGGTTGATTCCAATGCGGTCAAGCGGCGGGCCTACCGGGACATTTTCGCTGATACTCCCGGCAGCGATGCGGTGGTCGAGGCGGTGCTTCGGTCCAACACCGAGGACGATCGTTTCGGCGTGATCCGGGCGATCCTCCAGGGCCTGGGCCGGAATGGGCAGGGCACTGCGCAGGGAGATCTGCTGGCCCAGTACGCTGAACGGTACAACACGATCTGTGAGGAGCATGCCGCTGTCTGCCCCGAGGTCCCCGGCGCGTCCCCGGCACTCGCCCGCCTGGCAGTGAGTCACCCGCTCTACATCATTTCCGCCACGCCCGAAGAGCCGTTGCAAAGGATCGTGAGCCGGCGGGGCTGGAGCCATCACTTCCGGGATGTGCTCGGTCGTCCCCGCAGCAAGAGCGAGAACCTCGCCCGGGTGATCCAGCGCGAGAGAATCCAGGGTTCGGATATCGTGTTCGTAGGCGATGGGCGGCGAGACCTCGCCGCCGCGCGCGAGGCCGGTTGCCGTTTCGTGGGTGTGCGCAATGCGTTCAACGACTTCGATCCGGCGGGGCTGACCATGGTGAACGACCTGACCGGCCTCGTGGCGCTGGTCGGCAAGAGCGGCTGAGGACTCGATTGCTCCAGTCCAAACGGATTCTCGCCGTGGTGCCGGCCCGGGGCGGGAGCAAGGGGGTGCGGCTCAAGAACATTCACCCGCTGGCCGGCATCCCTCTCATCGCGCATGTGGGTAAGGTGCTCGGCGCCGTACCGGCGGTGGATCGGGCGGTGGTCTCGACCGATAACGACACCATCGCCGCGGAGGCGGAGGCCGCCGGGATTGCGGCGCCGTTTCGAAGGCCCGAATCGCTGTCAGGCGACCTGATCAGCGACCAGCAGGTCCTCCACCATGCGCTGACTGCGGTGGAGCGCCTCGAGGGCTCACACTATGACATTGTCCTGATGTTGCAGCCGACGTCGCCACTCCGGCGGCCGGAGCACATCATGGCGGTGCTGGAGAAGCTGGTGTCGGAGAGCTGGGACGCCGTCTGGACCGTATCCCCGACCGACCTCAAGCACCATCCGTTGAAGCAGCTGACGGTCGCAGAGGACGGGGCCATGGAGTACTTCGACGAACGGGGCTCGAGCGTCATCGCCCGACAACAGCTTGCCCCGGTGTACCACAGGAATGGGGCGGCCTACGCGGTCACCCGCGACTGCCTGCTGCGCCGGCAGACCCTGAAGGGTCCCCGTACCGCGGCGGTGGTCCTGTCGGAGCCGATGGTCAGCATCGATACCCTCGATGACTTTGCCCTGGTCGAGCGCCACCTCCGCGGCGCCTGACAGAGCCGCCGTGTCCACCGAGCTTCCCGTCCTCGGACCAGACTTCAGCCTGGCCGGCGCTCCTCCACCCGATCTCACGCCCACCCAGGTCGCTGCGCGAGAGTCCATCCTTCAGGGCGATCGCCCCGAGCTGTATGAAGCGGTGTCGTGTCCCTGCGGATCGGACGCCGGTGACCGGCTTCTGGCCGAGATCGACCGGCACGGCCTCCCCAGCCGGAATGTGATTTGCCTCGGCTGCGGGCTGATCCGGCTGACGCCGCGATGGCGGGAGCAGCGCTACCGGGACTTCTACCAATCCGAGTATCGCGCGCTGTACAATCGTTCGCGGTCCACGAAGGCAAGATATGCCGAAGAGATCGCAGCTGATCCATCGACCGGGGCGCGTGCTGCCTGGATCGAGCAGCAGGTGCGCGGGCGGCGCCTTCCAACGGCCCCGCGTGTGGTCGAGATCGGAGCCGGAGCCGGGTGGAATCTTGCGCGACTGCCCGCAGCCTGGACCAGGATCGGATACGATGTGGACGCGGAGTTTCTGGCGATCGGCCGGGGCAGCTTCGGGCTGGACATGCGCCATGGGTTCGTCGCGGAGGCGCTGGCTGAGATTGCCGCGGCGGATCTGGTCCTGCTGTCTCACGTGGTCGAGCACTTCTCCCATCCCGGCCGGGTGCTGGAGACGATCAGGCGTCAGCTGCTCCCCGGCGCGTTGCTCCTGATCGAGGTCCCCGGGATCTTCCGGATTCACCGGACCAACCTGGATGTCCGCTCCTATCTACAGAACGCGCACACCTTCACCTACTGCGCGGCGACCCTCGGTGATGCCTGCCGGAGGGCTGGACTGGAAGTGCTCGGACTGGACGAGACAGCGAGGGCGGTCTGCCGGGTTAGCGGAGCGGGAACCGGCACCTCCCGGGAGAGACACGGATTGCCGGAGCGAATCATCCGCTATCTCCAGCGCTGCGACTCGGGGTACCGGCGTTACGGCCGGCTCCGCCGGTTGCCCGGCATCGGGCGGGCCTCGGCCGCGCTGTGGAAGCGCACCTACTTGGCCTCCCTGGGTCTCCTGGTACCGCCGGCTCAGCCCCCACGCTGACTGAGCCGTCCCACCATCCCGCGAGCCTGAACAACCATACTCCTGAGCATCAGGCGGGCACGTTGAAGCGCCTCGCGGTAGTCCTGTTTGCGGTACGACTGCAGCCGGGCCAGGAAGTAGACCGACAAGACGAAGGTCAGTGCGGCGCCCGCCACGCCGGCAGCGCTGGCGCCGTAGAGGCCGTACCCCTGTGACACCAACGCGAAGGTCAGCAAAGGACCGAGTATGCCGCTCGCGGTGAGGATCGCGCTGGTGAGATGGGGATGCCCCTTGGCGTTGTAGGTCATCCAGCAGAGGCTGGCCGGTGCCAGGAAGACGAGGCTGACAAAAAGCAGATTGGAGGGCCCTACCGCGGGAGCAAAGGCCGGCCCATAGACGATTGGAATGAGCAGCGGGAACGCAACCAGCGCTGCCACGACCATTGCAATCGAAAGCCCAACCTGGAGGATCAGGGCCGCGAGCACCGGAATCCGATCCGACTGGCGGTCATCCTTGGACCGGTCGATGACGAGATTCATGAAGGGGGCGGCGTACACTGCCTGGGGCAGCAGCCCAAGATCCCGGAGACCCAGCGCAACCGAGTAGAGGCCTACCTGTGTCACCGGCAGAAGCGCCCCGACGATCAGCAGATCTGCCCGGCTGCTGATGAGTTTCATTATCACACCCCACTGAAGCCGGAGCCCATAGGCGTACGCCGTGCGGGCCGGCAGAAACACCTCCGCAGTCCGGTGGCGGTACCGGCGCAGGTACGCCAGGTACACGGCAATGGCGAGAGTCTGCTCTATCCCGAGGGCGGCGATGATGGGCTGATACGACGCCCCGAATATCAGGATCACACCCAGAACGAAGACCGCCTGAGCCAGCGCGTCCAGGTTGGTGAGCCGGACGTAGGAGCCGTAGTCGCCCGCCGCGGTGAGGATGCTGGGAAGGATCGTGGCGGGAGCGCTCACCGCGAGATAGCCCGCCAGGGCGAATCGGAGTCCCGTGGAATGCTCGAGATCAGCGGCGAAGGGGAGCGGGAGATGCGGGGCGAGGAACGTGATCGCGACCGCAACCACGCAACAGAGGACGAAGTTGGACCCCACTACCCGGAGCAGCGAGGGCAGCGAGCCGGGCTCCCGCCGGAAGTGGTAGCTCACGCTGCCCGGTAGTCCGAGGTCGCTGATCCGCGACACAATGGTGACGAAGGCGACCACGGCGGCAAGCTGTCCGAACTGGGCCACACCCAGCAGCCGTGCGACCAGCGCGCTCTGAACCAGGCGAATGGCAAGGCCCAGAACCACTCCGGACCCCAGCACCCCGAGCTGCTGGCTCAGGGTCTTCTTGTTAGGGATCACGGGACAGGGGCGGCACTACGGAGCAGGCGCGCTGGAGCTCCTCCCACGACGCTGTAGTCGGGGAACGAGGTCGTCACCACGCTGTTGGCGGCCACCACGCAGTTCCGCCCGAGAGTGACCCCTGGAAGAATGCAGACGTTGATCCCCAACCAGCTGCCGTCCCCGATGGTCACCGGGCGGGGCGGGGTCATCCCCTGCTGCAGCACCGGCCTGCCCGGGTCGGAAAACTCGTGATTGTGATCGGAGATGTAACAGCGGGCTGCGGTAAGGACGGACCGGCCGAGCGTCACCTGCTCGGCCACAGAGATCACCACGTCGGGGCCGATTCGGGACTCGGGCCCGATCGCCAGCCTGCCTCCGGGCCGGATCGCGAGCATCGCCCCATGCTGAATGACCACCCCGGGATCCAACCGAACCTCCCCGCCTGCAGCGAGCACCAGGCCCGGCTCGATGTATACGCCCCGCGTCAGTTGCCGGTAGCGAAAGATCCTGCCCGCGAGCCGGCGTCCAAAGAACACCCGCCACCAGCGGAGTGCAGCTAGAAGGCCTGGTGCTGGTCTGCGACCGCTATCCTGGGGGCTCGCTCCCACCTATAGGGAGCCGAGTGCGAGACGTTGGAGCGGTGAAAGGCCCGAACTCGCGTCCTGCGGCACCTTCCAGCTCCGCTCTCTCGGCCGATACCCGAATCCGCTGCTGTAATAGGCGATGTAGGCCAGGCGCGGCTCCTGGCACCGGCTGCCGAGGTGATAGCAGGCCTGGGTGTCGGTCATGATGGTGCTGCCGGCAGGTCCGGTGAGTGCGACGGTGCGGCCCGGCTCCACGTAGCGGGACATCTGCTGGTCGGGCACGTAGTGGAAGAGCAGCTCGGGTACTCGGGCGGAGTCGGACCGGGAGAGCAGTGAGAGCGGACCCTGCCGCGGCGTCACATCCACGGCATACACGAACACCTTGATGATGCGGCGATCGGTCCGGTCGCGGTGCCACTGCTGGCTCTGCGCCGGCTGCCCTTCAATCGGCTTGGAGTAGAGCAGCTCGACCGACTCCAGGAATGGTGCCACCCCCAGATACTGGGCGGTGGTTCCCAGCAGCTTCTCGTCGAGCGCGAATCGCATGAACGGGCTGTCCACGCCGAGATCCGAGGCGTCGAGAAGCTGAGAGAAGAACGCCTTGTTTCGGGACTGGGGCAGTGAAGGGACGTCCGAGAGCCTCCGCCCGGAAGCCGCGACCAGCTCCGAGACCAGGGCTGACGGCGGCTCGATGCGGAGGTATCCCTCCGCCCGAAGCGCGTTCACATCGTAGCTCGCGGAGGGCGAGACTGCGGTGGCGGCCCGGCGGCGCTCCTGGTACTCGCCATACCCTCGAGCGATACGAAGGGGGCGGGAGAACCGCTCGGCGTTGCGGCGCACCTGATCACGCACATAGCTCTTCAAAGACATACGCACCGGCACCTCTCCCTGAGGAATAGACTCGGCCTTTGCCCCGCTGGAACGGTCCAATAATAGATACCGCTGAGGACAGGAATCTAGCCTCCCGTTCACCCCCGTCCGAGGCTACGTTCTTTCCCATGAATACCCGGGGATTGGCCGAGCGGCAGGAAATCGAGACCCAGTACTGGCGGGAGTCGCTGACGCAAGGACCCGGCTCGGACCTGTTCCTGAGCTTTCTCAAGAAGGCCGGCGACGCCTGGATCCTGCTGGAGCTCGTCGAGCGTTATCGGCCGATCTTCGAACGAGCGGCGACGGTCCTGGAGCTGGGTGCAGGGCAGGCATGGGCGTCCTGCATTGTCAAACGACTCTTCCCAGAGGCCCGGGTAACTGCCACCGACATCAGCGAGGATGCCGTCGCATCGGCCTGGAAGTGGGAGTACCTCTGTCAGGTCCGCCTCGACGGGACCCGGGCCTCGTTGAGTTACGAGCTTGCCGAGGAGAACGATTCGGTTGATCTGATCTTCTGTTTCGCCTCTGCGCATCATTTCGGTGCCCATCGCCGCACCCTGAAGGAGATTGCGCGAGTGCTCCGGCCCGGGGGCACGTGCCTGTATCTGTATGAGCCCACCTGCCCGCGCTTCCTGTACCCCCTCGCCTATCGCCGGGTGAACCGCATACGTCCGACCGTTCCGGAGGACGTGCTGGTGCATCAAAAGATCCAGACTCTGGCATCAGAAGCAGGGCTCGAGTCCCGAGTACAGTTTTATCCCAGCGTCGTCGATCGCAGGCCCGGCCCCTTGCTGTATTACTCTCTGCTTGCCCGGTTGCCACTCCTTCAGCGGGTGCTGCCCTGCACTGCCAACTACGAATTCACCAAGCCCCCGGTCTGAAGCCCAGG
>JBDTTD010000132.1:0-7014 GCA_039930805.1 Gemmatimonadales bacterium
TCTTCGAAGTGGCGGTTGACGGCCAGCTGGTTTTCTCCAAGAAAGCGTCCCGGCGACACGCCGAGCCCGGAGAGGTCCTCAAGGCGGTCCAGCAGTTGAGAGGTGGTAAGTGACCCATGCGTATTGCCATCTCCACTGGCGGGGGTGACGCCCCCGGTCTGAACGCGGTGATCCGGGCCGTGGTCCTTTCGGCTCATAACCGCGGATGGCGGTCGTACGGCATTCAGCGCGGCTACGAAGGCCTCCTCAGCTTCAACGGTGTCGTCCCCCTCGGCCCGGCCGAGGTGCGGGGCATCACCCACCTCGGCGGGACCATTCTCGGCACCACCAACCGCGGCAATCCCTTTCGCTACGTGACGCGGGATGCGGAAGGCAACGAGCACGAGACCGATCGCTCGGACGACATGGTTGCCGCGTTCCAGGCCAGCGGGTTCGACGCGCTGGTCTCGATCGGGGGAGACGGCAGCCTGCAGATCTCCTACGAGCTCTGGAAGAAGGGTCTTCCAGTTGTCTGCGTCCCCAAGACCATCGACAACGACGTCAGCGGCACCCAGCGCACGTTTGGGTTCGACACCGCAGTCAGCACCGCCACCGAAGCAATCGACCGGCTGCATTCGACCGCGGAGAGCCACGACCGGGTCATGGTGGTGGAGCTGATGGGCCGGTACGCAGGATGGATTGCGCTGTACAGCGGCCTGTCCGGCAGCGCAGACGTCATCCTGTTGCCCGAAATTCCCTTCGACATGGAGAAGGTCTGCGCCAAGATCCGCGCCCGTGAGGCCGCGGGCCGGCGTTTCAGCATCGTGGTGGTGGCGGAAGGTGCCCGGTCGAAAGATGGGTCGATCGAGCTGCTGGAGCGCCGCGGGGTGGGAACGGTGGATCGACTGGGCGGGATAGGGAGCAAGGTGGCCCGGGCGATCGAGCATACCACCGGCAAGGAAACCCGGACCCTGGTACTGGGGCACCTCCAGCGCGGCGGTTCTCCGACCACCTACGACCGGCTGCTCGCGCTCCGCTTCGGCGCCGCGGCGGTGCGGGCGATCGCCGAGGGCGCGTTCGGCATCATGGTCGGGCTCAAGGGCCCCGGGATCGAGCAGGTGCCGCTGGAGGAAGTAGTCGGAAAGTCGAAGAACGTGCCCCTCGACTCAGACACGATTGCGACGGCGCGGGAGTTGGGGATCAGTTTGGGTGACTAGACTTACAAATGCTTCACCACGAAGGCACGAAGAACACAAGGTAACGAAGACTGATCACGCCAAGCCAAATAGTAAGACAAACAACCCCAAGCGATTGAAGAGCGATGAGAGACAGAGCGCGGGCTTGCTTCGTGCCCTTCGTGCCTTCGTGGTGAAGTAGTTTGGATGCCAACCTATCCCGCTAGTCGTTCCACTGACCTGGTCGAAACACTCCACGGCGAACAGATTGCTGACCCCTACCGTTGGCTGGAGGATGGGGACTCTACCGAGACGAGGGCCTGGACCGAGCAGCAGAACGCCGTCACCGAAGCCTACCTTGCCGCGGTTCCGGGCCGGGAGCGGATTCGCCGTCGCCTGGAGGAGTTGCTTTCGATCGGTGTGCTCGGCGCGCCAGCGCCGAAACGGGGCCGCTATTTCTATCTCCGTCGCGATGGACACCAGGACCACCCGGTGCTCTACTGGCGGAACGGCGTTAACGGGGAAGACCGGATCGCCGTCGACCCGAACGCGCTGAACGCGGCGGGCACCACCGCGCTGGACTGGCATTACCCCAGCGAGGATGGCCGGTTGCTGGCCTACGGTCTTTCGGAGAACGGGAACGAGGAGAGTGTTCTCCACCTGCTCGAGATCGGCACCGGACGGGAGCTGCCGGACCAGATTCCCCGGATGCGGGCTGCCTCGCTCGCCTGGGTCCCCGACGGTACCGGCTTTTACTACACCCGCTACCCAGCACCTGAGGAAGTCCCGGAGGGAGAAGAGCAGTACCACAGGGCCGTCTTCTTCCATCGGCTTGGCACCGACCCGGCCGCCGATCCGCTGGTCTTCCAGCCGGTGGCAAAGGAGCATTGGCCCGGCGTGGGCCTCTCACCCGATGGGCGCTGGCTCATCATCAGCGTGGCTCGGACGTTCGACCAGGTCGACCTCTACCTCCAGGACCTGGCGGCCGGCGGCGGTCTGGTTCCTGTCGCGCGCGACCTGCCGGCGTCGTTCGAGGGTGAGATTGCCCATGGCCGTCTGTTCATGCGAACCAACCTCGATGCGCCGACCTACCGGCTGTACGCGATAGATCCCGAGCGGCCCGATCGCGGTTCCTGGCGCGAGATAGTTCCCCCCCGAGCCGATGCCGTGCTGGAGAGCGTTGTGGTAACGGGGAACCGGCTGGCTCTCGGCTACCTGGAGCGAGCATCCTCCCGCCTGCGACTCACCGATCTCGACGGTAGTCACATCCAGGACGTAGCACTCCCGGCCCTGGGCAGTCTCTTCGGGCTGGGGGCCGAGTGGGACGGCGGAGAGCTGTTCTACGGCTTCTCTTCCTACTCGGTGCCTCCGAGCGTGTACCGGATCGACCTCGCGAATGGGACCTCCTCGCTCTGGCGGCAGGTGGAGACGACGATCGATCCGACCCGATTCGAGGTCCGGCAGGTGAGCTATCCATCCAGCGATGGCACCGCGATCTCGATGTTCCTGGTGCACCACAAGGACCTGGTGCGCCACGGCGATAACCCGACCTACCTCACCGCCTACGGCGGATTCAACATCAGCATGACCCCGGCCTTCTCCCGCTCCCTACTGCTTTGGCTGGAGCGTGGCGGCGTCGTGGCTGTTCCCAACATCCGGGGCGGCGGAGAGTACGGGGAAGGCTGGCATCAGGCGGGGATTCTGGCAAACAAACAGAACAGCTTCGACGATTTCATCGCCGCCGCCGAATGGTTGATCCGGGAGCGATACACTCGCCCTGAGCGCCTGGCGGCGGCCGGAGGCTCCAACGGCGGGCTTCTCATGGGGGCGGCAGTCACCCAGCGCCCCGAGCTGTTCCGCGCCGTGCTGATCCAGGTTCCCCTGCTGGACATGATCCGCTACCACCGGTTTCTGATCGCGCGGCTCTGGATCCCCGAGTACGGCTCCGCCGATGATCCCGAGCAGTTCCGCTGGCTGCGGGCCTACTCGCCCTACCACCACGTGCGACCGGGCGTGGCCTACCCGGCGGTGCTTCTTGCCACGGCAGAGAGCGATACCAGGGTAGACCCGATGCACGCCAGGAAGATGGCTGCCCGGCTCCAGGCCGCCACCTCGGCTGACCGGCCGGTGCTGCTTCGGCTCGAGGCCCAGGCCGGACATGGGGCGGGCAAGCCCCTTTCGAAGGTCCAGGAAGAGCTGACCGACAGCTGGACGTTTGTATTTTCGGAGCTAGGGGTCGAGTTTTGATGGGAGGCTAATAGCCACCTAAGACAGGGGTCTCCGATCAATGGCTCAGCAGCTTAACAGTCGCGCCGTCAGCATGAGCCACCCAGCCGAATGGTTGGCGGTACTCCGGATCGTGGTGGGTCTCTACTTCGTTAAGTCGTTGATCACGAAGATGACCGTGGTTATGCTGGGCGGACTGCTCCCCTTTCCCGCCGTTTCGGCCCGCTGGTTGGAGGTGATGCCCAAGATCGTCACCAAGCAGGCGTCGGAGAATCCGATCGCCTTCTACAAGCACTTTCTGGAGGCAACGGTGCTCCAGAGCAGCAGCCTGTTCGCCCAGTCGACGGCCTGGGGAGAGACGGTGGTCGGCATTGGGCTGACCCTCGGCCTGCTCACCGGGGTGGCGGCGCTGGTTGGTCTGGTACTGGTGTTCAACTACGGGCTGGCAACACAATGGATGTCACCCGGTCAGCAGGGCTTTCACCTGGTGCTCTTTTTTCTCATGCTGGCCTTCTTCTTTGCCCGCGCGGGACGCACCTGGGGACTCGACGCCTGGCTCGCCCGGCGGAAGCCTGGATCCCTCTGGGCGAGGCGGCCATTGTCATAAGGCGGTACGGTGTTCGCCTACCGTCCTCCCTCCTTTCGCCGCATTCCCCCCACGACCCCGTCGGCCTCACAGTGGGCATCACGCGCGCTGTAGATCAGACAGAACACTCCGTCCGATTTCCACCGGTCGTACCAGAGACGCATAGCGATCCGGTCCTGACCCGAAAATCGGGTCGAGGGCAGGTCGTCGGTGTAGAGCGCGATGTGGGTGTGGACGGTTCCGGACCAGCGGGGCGGGCCACACTCCTCGACCGAGCGGGTGGCGGAGATTCCCATGGAGTCCGCGTCTTCCGGCTCGAGTGGCGCGATGCCGGTCACGAATACGGTATCGTTGCGGGTCGAGCCTGCCAGGCAGGCAACCCGCTCCTCCCGCGCGGCCAGGCTGTTCTGCCAGAGCTCCCGCAGCGCGCGGCCGGCTTCGGGGCTGAACTGGAACGAGGCGCGGGGGCGGGGGGTATCGGATTGCGCCGGCAGCGGCCGCAAGGGAGCGAGAAAGAATAGCGCCACGATCCAGCGGCGCAGCGCGATCTGGGTCAGTAGCGCGAGCGAGGAAAGAGTACCGCGCCCCCGGGTCCCTCGATTTCGCAGATGACCTCCTCCGCGCTGTAGAGTAGACAGAAGATCCCATCCGCCCGCCAACGCTGCCACCAGAGCATCATGATGCCGCGGTCCGCTCCCGAGAACAGCGAATAGGGCTGGCGTCCTTCGCGAAGAGCAATGTGGGTGTGCACTGTCCCACGCCAGTTCGGGGGGCCGCAGATGTCGAGGGATGGCCCTGCCGACACACCGAGGGAATCGGAGGCTCCAACCTCGAGGGGAAGTACTCGAGAGATTCGCACTGTGTCCCGGTCGATCGATCCTGCCAGACAGGCAACCCGCTCCGCCCTGGCGATCAGGCTTGCGTCCCAGAGCCTATGGAGCTCGGGGCGCGCGCTGGGCTCGAAACGGAAGGCGCTGGGGACCGCGGCTGGTCCGCCGGCCGCAAGCAACAAGGCAACGATTCCAATGCGGAGCGTGCCGGCCAGAAGCGTCATGGGGCGTCTACGAGCCGGGGCCGCCGGCAGGCCCGATGGCCACTCCCCAGGGGATCTTCCCAGCCGGGATCTTCTTCACCACCTGCAGTTTCTCGGTGTCCACTACGGAGACGTCGTTGGAAGGCCCGTTGGCCGTGTAGAGCTTCCGGCCGTCGGGCGTGAGCGCGATGCCCCAGGGGCGCTGGCCCACCGGAATCGTGGCGATCACCGCATTGGTTGCGGCATCGATGACCGAGACTGTGCCGCCCCGGCCGTTGGCCACGTAGACTCGCCGGCCATCGGGCGACACCATCACACCCATCGGCTTCGAGTCCTTGGGCATCTTGATCACCTTGGTAACCTTCTTTGTCGGAACATCGATCACCCAGACGGTCCCGCCGACCTCGGACGTGACATAGGCCCGGCTACCGTCGGGGGTGAAGGCCAGGTCCCGGGGCCGCTTCCCGACCTCGACCTGCCCCAGGACTTTCCCGCTCCTGGTGTCTATGAGTGTCAGGTTGTGATCGGTCTCTCCGGTTATCCAGACCACCGACCCATCGGGATGCAGTCGGACTCCCTCGGGTTCCTTTCCCACCTTTACCGTGGAGCGGATCTTTCCGCTGGCAACATCCACGATCGAAGCCGTACCTGCGTCTTCGTTGGAGACGAAGAGGGTGGAGCCGTCCTTGCTGATGTCGAACGTCTCGGGGTCCGACCCGCCGGGGAGGATCCGGATCACCTTCCTCGTGGCGACGTCGACCATCGCCACACCGTCCTTGCTCTTGTCGGAGGCGAGCTTCTCGCATTCCGCGTCCGGCATGGTCGGCGGGCACTTGGGCGACCCGCTGAGCGCCACGAACACGGTTCTTCCATCAGGAGTAACCCGGACCCCGCGCGGGCGAGTCCCGACCGGAATGGTTGCGACCGTACTGTCCGTACGAGTGTCGATGACCGTGAGCTCCTGCGAGTCCTCGTTGCTGACGTAGGCCAGCTCGCCGGTCAGCGGGGCGGCGGTGGCAGCCGTATCGGCCCGCGCTCCTGGCGAGGGCTGCTCCTTGCCACAGGCGGTGGCAAGCAGGAGCGCGGTAACCAGTGGGGGAGCGAAGGATCTAGTTGGACGCATCGAAAATCGCCTTGTCGCGGTTCCGGGCCTGATCGAGTCCCTTGATCTCGCTCCGCCCCAGAACACCGGTGAATGTCGCCCCGTCGAGATCGGCCTTGTCCAGCCTGGCACCGGTCAGGTCCGCTCCGGTGAGATCGGTCTGGATCAGCTCGCTGTTTCGGAGATCGGTACCGACCAGCCGGGCTCGGGCCAGGGTAGCGTAAGACAGGTCTGCCTTGAATAGATTGGCACCCGACAGATCGGCGCCGGTCAGATCGGCGCCAACAAACGTTGCTCGCATGACCCCCATCGACTGGTTTCCCGGGTCCGCACCCATGTTTGCATTCTTCAGGTTGGTCCCTACCAGCTTTGCGGAGCGCAGGTATCCGATGATCCTGGTCCCTGACATTTGCGCCCCGCTCAGATCGGCAGCCTCGATGATGGTGGCGAAGAGGCTGGCGCCGGTCAGGTCGGCTCCCTTGAGATTGGCTCGACGAAGGACGGTGCCGTCGAGGTTGGCCTTCCTGAGGTCGGCGTCGGCGAGGGTCGCGTCGGTCAGATCGGAGGTAAACAGATTGGCTCCTCCCAGCTTGGTGCCGGTAAGGTTCGCTCCGGTGAGATTGGCCCGTTTGAAGTCCACTCCGTGCAGGTCGAGCCCACTCAAGTCGGTCCGGGAGAGGTCGGGGGCCTTCTCTTCCGTGCCGGCCGCCAGGCGAGCCCTGACCTGCTCCAGGGTCAGTCGCACCGCCGGCGTGTCAGCCTCGAACCGGGCGGGAGAAACATCGACGCTCGCCCCCTCCGCCACGGTCGCCAGGAAGGCGTCCAGGGTGAGGAGGGGAGCGAGCGTGAGCCACGATATCATGCGCATTTCCGGAATGTACTCGGTTTCCGGTCTGGGTCCGAGACTAGGTCC
>JBDTTD010000133.1:0-6988 GCA_039930805.1 Gemmatimonadales bacterium
AAGTACTACACAGCCGGTGGGCTGTTCGGCCGGGCAACGCCACCGGTGCGCGCGGTTGACGGCGTGTCGTTCGACGTCGGACGCGGCGAGACGCTGGCGCTGGTGGGAGAGTCGGGGTGCGGCAAGTCGTCGGTGGGGCGGACGATCCTCCGGCTACAGGAGCCCACCAGCGGCAAGGCGCTCTATGAGGGGCAGGACGTGTTCTCCCTGGATCGCACCGCGCTGCGCCAGCTCCGGCGGCGGATGCAGATCATCTTTCAGGACCCGTACAGCTCGCTCAACCCACGGATGACGGTGGGAGCGGCGATCGCGGAGGGGATCGAGATTCATCGCCTAGCCGCTCGGAACGAGATCCCTGGCCGGGTAGCGGCGCTCCTGGAGGAAGTCGGGCTCGACCCGACCTATGCCCGGCGCTATCCGCACGAGTTCTCCGGTGGACAGCGCCAGCGAATCGGGATCGCGCGGGCACTCGCGGTACAGCCCTCGTTCATCGTGTGCGACGAGCCGGTGTCCGCGCTAGACGTCTCGGTGCAGGCGCAGGTGCTCAATTTGCTGTCGGATCTACAGCGTCACCGCGGCCTTTCCTATCTGTTCATCGCCCACGACCTCGCCGTCGTCCGGCAGATCGCGCACCGCATCGCCGTGATGTATCTCGGCCGGATCGTGGAGGAAGGGCCGACCGATCAGCTGCTCGCCAACCCCCGGCATCCCTATACCGTTGCCCTCCTGTCAGCTGTGCCGGAGCCCGACCCGGCGGCCCGCCGGGCGCGAATCGTATTGAGCGGGGATCTGCCCAGCCCCTCGAGTCCCCCGCCCGGCTGCCATTTTCACACTCGCTGCTTTCATCCCATGAAAAGCGGCCGCTGTCGCACTGAAGTACCCCTGCTGAGGCCGGTTGATGCCATGGTGGCAGCCTGCCATTACGCGGAGAGCACCCCCCGGCCCGCCGAGGTCGGTGTCGCCTAGATGCGGTGACCGCAGTCACGGTTCCTCGCCCGGGAGTCCCCCAGTATTCTCCTGCTCACAGCAACAGGCATTGGAAGCAGAACCAGAGAGGGGACAAAATGACCGATAGAACCGATAAACGGGATTTGGCCACTGAGGGCACCGCGGACCGCCTCAAGGGTGCGGCAAAGCAGGGTGAAGGCAGAATTCGCAACGCGGTCGGTGGTCTTACCGGGGACACCGGAGAGCAACTGAAGGGCAAGGCGCAGGAGATCAAGGGCAAAGCGCAGGATGCCGCCGGCAAGGCCAAGCAGCGGCTGGATCCGAACCCCGGAGTGGATGACGAGTAGGCGGGGGCAGCGGGGCAGCGGGGCAGAAGAAAACCCTGTCGCCCTGAGCACAGCGAAGGGGCCGAAGCTCCAATCAGCTTCCGGCCCCTTCATGTAAGCTACTGCCCCGCTGCCCCGCTGCGCTCTACCCCCCCGCGAGTTCGGCCTTGAGCCGGCGCAGCGCCTGGCTCCGGATCTGGGACACCCGCGACTCGCTCACGTGCAGCACCTCTCCAACCTGTCGCAGGTTGAGCTCCTCGTAGTAGTAGAGGGCTAGCACCTTACGCTGCTGTTCAGGCAGGCGCGAGACCAGCTCGCGCAGATGGGCGACGTGCTCGGAATCAACCAGCTGCTCCGACGCCAAGGGAGACGAGGTGTCCGGATGATTCTCGGCATCGCGCGAGGCCCGCTGGCCTTTGGAGTTCGCCGGGACGTCGGTCTCGCAGTGGATGCCAACCGCATCCTTCCACTTCCAGAATGTCTCGATGTCGATCTCCAGCCGGGCCGCGATCTCCTTCGGCGCGGGCGCGCGGCCGAGCTCGCCTTCGAGGGATGCCGCGACGCTTTCGATCTTGCGGCGCTTCATCCGGACTGAGCGGGGCGTAGAATCACGGCTTCGAAGATCGTCGAGAATGGCACCGCGAATTCGAAGAACGGCGTAAGTGCTGAAGGCGAGCCCGCGAGCCAGGTCGAAGCTATCCAGTGCCTTCATCAGACCGATGGCGCCGGCACTGACCAGCTCGCCGAGCTCGATCGAGGGAATCCGGCTGGACACCTCCCGGGCGACATGATGCACGAGACCCAGGTGTCGTGAGAGCAGCTGATCCCGGGCTTCGGGGTCGCCCGCGGAGCGGTATCGCGCCCAGAGAAGGTCGATTCGTGCCTCGGTCTCAGGCATGGGAACGGCGGTCAAGCCCGGTTCCTGGGGTGCGTTACGCAAGGCAGCATCTCACATCCGTCATGGAGTGTCTTTGGAGTGCGGAGTTCGGGACCTCCGTCATCTTCGGGATAGAGTCAGGCAACCGCTGTACCAACCAGGAAGGAAAGAATTATGCCCCTACTGCAGATTCTTGCGCGGGCCCCCGATCTACTTGTGGTTTATTGACTTAGAACCTGAGACGTGACGCCCATGTAGTGCAGAGATTTCGGCCCGATTTTCGGGAGGGCAAGCGGTCCAGCCGAACGGGGTCTGAAAGGGCCAAGGTTGTCGGCAAGTTGCAGGGATTCAGCTGGCGGCGCGCACGTGGGAGCCATCCAGAGCCGGCTCTTTTCCGCGCCCTTCATCCACGAAGACCAGGGCCCTGCCCCTTTCAACCAGCGCGCCAAGCCCCCGGTGAACCTCGGGGGCCAGCACGGTGCCGATCAGGCCCAGCATTTTTTCCACCGCCATCTCGGGGGTCAACTGGTCGCGGTAGGGTCGCGCGGTGGTGAATGCGTCATAGAGCTCGGCCGCCGCTATGAGCCGGGCACCCCAGGGGATTGCCTCACCGGCCAATCCATCAGGGTATCCCCTCCCGTCCCAGCGCTCGTGGTGCGCCCGGACGAACGCCCCGACGGGTCCCAGATGCGGCAGGGGGGCAAGGATCTCGGCGCCGACGATCACGTGGCGCTTGATCAGATTGTGCTCCTCGGGAGTTAGTTGTCCCTCCTTCCCCATGAGGCCTTCTGGAACGACGATCATGCCGATGTCATGCAGGAGGCCGGCGCGTCGTACGCTTTCCACCTCTTCGTCCGTGCGTCCGAGCTCGGAGGCGATCGAGGCGGCCAGCTGGGCCACCCGGAGCGAGTGGCCCACGAACCAGATGTCTCTCGCCTCCACGACGCAAACCAGGGCCTCCAGCGTGGCGACGGTCAGCCCTTCGACTTTCGCCCGCTCGCGGGAGAGCTCGGCACCGAGGTTGACCAGCTCCTCCTTGAGCAGGCGAGCCGCGCTGCGCTCATGCATCCGCTCGATGCGCCGGCGGAGCGCACGCTGGAGTGCGGCCTCCACGCCCGGCAGATCGAGAGGCTTGGGCAGATAGTCCATCGCGCCATACTGGAGGTAGCGCACTGCGTCGGCCACATCCGGACGCGAGCTCACCACCAGGACCGCCAGGTGGGGATCCCGCGCAAGCGCCCGAGACATCAGCTCGCCGCTTCCGGCTCCAAACAGCTTGGCCTCGGCGATCATGCAGCCGATCTTCTGGCGGGCGAGGAGGCCTAGAGCGTCCTCCCCAGACCCGCAGGTCAGCACTTCGAACCCTTGCCGCGTGAGATGCGCCTCCAGGGTGGATCGCGCCTCCGGCGCATCATCGACCAGCAGCACGCGATCCGGCACCACAACGCTCAGCATGGATTCCTCGACCAGGTACCGCTGGGGGGCCGGGCGGCTCTCGCCTGCCCGGAGAAACTCATAGGAAGGATCGGATGCAGTAGCCCCTAACTTGATGGGGGTGGCCTGCTCCGCCCCCTCTGGTTAATATCTTCGGAGCGCCCTGTCGCTGCGCTGTTCGATCGGCAGTGAGAATAACTGCAGTTGCGTAAAGGTTCGGCGGCAGAACGCCGACAACTGTTCCTGTAGCGCATCATCACAACCGGGTGACGCCGAGACGTATAGCCTCGACGTCGCGCGCCCGAACTCGGAAAGGTCGAGCGTGCCGAATTCCGAAGGAGATCGCGGTACTACGACGCTCGAGCCCGGCCGGCTGCGGGTGATTCGGCATCGCCTGGAGAGCAAGTTCTACGACGAGGCGCTTGCCCTGGACCGAATTGTCGCCGGCGTGCTTGCCGACTTGGAACACCTGGACGAAGGCTCCGCAACACTTCCCCACTAAATCGTCGGCGTTCCATGGACCGGCAGCTCATTTCCAGCGGTGCTCCATGGGAGTCGATCGTCGGTTATTCCCGCGCGGTACGGGTGGGAAACAGCGTTCACGTCTCCGGCACCACCGCCACCGGCGCTGACGGCAGCATCGTCGGCCCCGGGGATCCCTACGCCCAGACAGTTCAAGCCCTCAAGAACATCGAGACCGCCCTCCGTGCCGCCGGGGCTTCGATGTCTCACGTCGTACGCACCCGCATGTTCGTGACGAACATCGAGCAGTGGGGTGAGATCGGGAGGGCCCACGGAGAGGTCTTTGGTGCTATCCGGCCCGCAGCCACGATGGTCGAGGTGAGCCGGCTGATCGCTCCCGAGATGCTGATCGAAATCGAGGCGGAAGCGGTCCTGCCATGAGCGCGGCCCAGCGGTTCAGCCAGATCGACGCCTTTACCGACCGCCCCTTTGCCGGCAACCCAGCGGCAGTGTGCGTGCTTCCTGCCGCCCGGGACGCGGGGTGGATGCAGCAGGTGGCCTCAGAGATGAACCTGGCCGAGACCGCGTTCCTGGTGCAGCGCCCCGAGGGCTATGACCTCCGGTGGTTCACGCCCGCAGCCGAGGTAGATCTCTGCGGCCATGCGACGCTGGCCAGCGCCCACCTGCTCTGGGAGGAGGGACACCTGGAGCACAAGGCAACCGCCACCTTCCATACCCGCAGCGGGGTGCTCACTGCCAAGCGCCAGAGCGACATGATCTGGCTGGACTTCCCGGCCACGCCAGTACGACCGGCCACCATGCTGCCGGACCTCGAGCGTGCGGTCGGGGCGCCGATCAAGTACCTGGGGCGGACGGTCTTCGACTATTTCATCGAGATCGAGTCGGACGCCGCGGTGCGGGCGCTGAAGCCCGACCTGACGCTGCTGGGCCGCCTGCCGGTTCGCGGGGTGGTGGTCACCGCCCGCTCGGCCGACGGCCGGCATGACTTCGTCTCCCGGTTCTTTGCGCCCAGCCAGGGGATCCCGGAAGATCCGGTCACTGGCTCCGCGCATTGCGGCCTGGGACCGTTCTGGGGCGCCCGCCTCGGTACCAACGAGCTGGCCGGCTATCAGGCGTCACCCCGTGGCGGCACCGTGCTGGTGCGGGTGGCCGGCGACCGGGTACACCTCGGAGGCCAGGCGGTGACCGTGCTCCGGGGCGAGCTGCTGCACTGAACCGCATGGATCCCGTCGAGGCGTTCGAGACGCTCGACCTCCGGGTTGGTCGCATCCTCCGAGCCGAGGCCAACACGCGGGCTCGAAAGCCATCCTACAAGCTATGGATCGATTTCGGCCCCCTGGGCGAGAAGACATCGAGTGCACAGCTGACGGCGCGTTACCAGACCGACCAGCTGATCGGCAGGCTGGTCGTGGCCGCGGTAAACCTGGGAGTGCGCAACATCGCCGGGTTTCCGTCGGAGGTCCTGGTGCTCGGCGTGTCCGATGAGGCAGGTGAGGTCGTGCTGCTGGCAGTGGAGCGGGAGGCGCCGCTGGGTGGGAGGGTGTATTAGGAGGGTAGAAAAAGCGTTCACGCTCTTGCTTACACTTCACTGCTTCGCCGAGTCGGTTGGCGCCGGTCGCACCACCAGGCCGGTTACCTCGCCATCCCGAGCCAGGCTCCATTCTATCAGCATCGGATGCGGCGCCTTGTTGAAGGACGCGGCCCGGGTGTAAACCAGGAACGGATCCGCCTCCATCACGCTTTCGTCCACGACCCTGCGCTCGGCGCCGAGGTGGATGAACGCTTGACCGGCAAAGCTGGCGAGCTCGTTCACGCTGCCGAAAGTCTGTCGCATCTCGGGGGAGAAGCGGTCCCACAGCTTGTTGTATTCGTTGCCATAGAGCCATGAGGTATAGAGCCGGCCCTGCTGGACGAATTGACCCTCGGGCTGCTTTTTAGGGGGGGCACAGGCCAGCGCCAGGATCGCGATCGCCACCAGCCATCGGGATGCATCCATATCTCTTCCTCGGTATTCCTTGCGCCGGACTGCCAACATCGGAGAGGACATGCGGGTCTATATCTCAGTCGATATGGAGGGAGTCGCCGGAGTAGTCCACGAAGACCAGACCGATCCGATCGAGCCCCGACATGCTGGAGAGTATAACAGGTTTCGGCGTCTCATGACCAACGAGGCCAACGCTGCAATCGCCGGCGCGCTCGAGGCCGGTGCAAAGGCCGTCCTCGTGAACGACAGCCACTGGCTCATGCGCAATCTTCTTGCCGAAGAGCTGAATCCGGCGGCGGAGCTGTTGAGTGGCGGACCGAAGCGGCTATCGATGGTGGAAGGCATCGATGGCGGCTTCGATGCAGCAATGTTCATCGGGTATCATGCCCGAGCGGGGACGCGAAACGCCACGATCGATCACACCTATACCAGCCGGGTGTATGAGGCCCGGCTCAATGGAGAACCGGTGGGAGAACTTGCACTCAATGCCGCGATGGCCGGGGTGCATGGCGTGCCGCTGGCGCTGGTGAGCGGCGACCAGGCGCTGGCGGCGGAGGCACGGACTCTGTTGGGTGACGGGATCGAGACCGTAATGGTTAAGGAGGCCGTCGGCCGATTCGCAGCCAGGAGCCTGGCGCCATCGGTTGCATGCGAGCGGATCCGGGCAGGCGCGGTCGCGGCGCTGCGGCGGAAGCACAAGCTGCTCAAGATCGCCCCGCCGATCCGGTTGGAGGTCGATTTCGCGCTGACCCAGATGGCGGACATGGCGGAGCTGACACCCGGATCCAGCCGGACCGGTGGTCGAACGGTCGAATACAGTGGGGACGACTACCGGGAGGTGTTCCGGGCCTGGCGGGCGATGTATAACCTGGCCTCGGTAGAGTAGGCGGGGCAGCGGGGCAGCGGGGCAGCGGGGCAGCGGGGCAGCGGGGCAGC
>JBDTTD010000134.1:0-6914 GCA_039930805.1 Gemmatimonadales bacterium
CGTAGCAGTAGGTGCAGCCGAACTCGCAGCCGACATAGGGATTGATCGACCAGAAGCCCATGCCGGTGGAAGCGGGTGTGTTGAGCACCGAGTTGACCGACAGGCCGATGAATCTGGTGCCCCGGTTGCGCTCGTCGAGGACGGGAAGGGTCGGCGGGACAGCGGGACGGCGGGGCAGTAAGTCAAATTGCGGAGCCTCGTCTTCCGTGTGCTGTTGCTGCCCATCTGCCCCACGGCCCCGCTCTACCGACCGACCGTCCGCCGGTCCGTCCGTCCGCCCGCCCATCACCCGCACCTCCCCCACCCGCACTGGGCGCAGCTGATGCAGCCCGAAGAGCGCACGATCGGTCCGGCACAGTCGGGGCAGACCCGAATGAGATGGGGGGCGCTCGGCCGGTATGTGGTGGGCTTGCCGTGACCAGAGCGAATCCCGTCCACCGGTTCACCTGAGGGGCAAGGAATCGCCCGGTCAGGCGAGGGAGTGGGACGGGAAGAGGAGAACACGGCGGCCCCTGGGTTCGGGATTTATTCGGTACGACTAAACCGAATATACACCGAATAAAAACCCCGTCAAGAAGATCGAGAAATGGACATCGAAAACCCTGATAGGGCGGCGTCGTGGGGTTGCAATCGGATGGCCAGCTTTAGAACCTTGTCACACGTGTTACGAACGTATGCCCGCCGAACTGCGGCGACTGAGCTGTTCCCCCAGGAGATTCCATGAGAACCCTCGGCCTGTTTGCTCCCGCCTGCCTCCTTGCCGCCATGACCTCGCCGGCCGCATCTCAGCAGGCCGGGACTCTTGAGATCGGAGCCTTCGCCCATATCAGTTATTTCCAGAAGAGCATCAACTTCCAACAGGGGGCAGCTGGCCCCGGGGCCCGGGTTGGCCTGTTCCCGGTTCGCAATCTCGAGTTGGAGGCCGAAGGATCTTTCGTACCGGTCCAGGGGCCGTCAGGCACGAACGTTTCCTATATGCCGCTCCGTGGCCGTCTGGTGTACAATCTCCCGGTCGGAGAGCATGGCGCCTTTCTGGTCGGAGGCGGCTACGTCCGCAATAAGTTTGGCCGGGACATCGACACCCATGAGGACGGCGCAACCGGCCTGGTTGGGGTCCGGCTCGGCCTTCCCGGAATCACTTCAATCCGGATATCCACTTCCGTCGACTACATCCCATCGCCCAGCCGCGCGTTCTATCCCGGGGCAGTCGCCGATCCGGACTACAATGTGAACTGGGGTATCCAGGTCGGTCTTGGCTTCCTCTTCGGCCGGGGCCGCTCGTCGGCCGCACCGCGCCCGAAGCCTGCAGTCGCACCGAGATCCGACTCGCTGGCCATGCAGGCCCGTCGAGACGCGCTGGCCCAGGCCGCGCGGCAAGACTCTATTGGTGCGGCCCAGGCAGCGCAGGCGGAGCAGAACAGGCTTCGTGACAGCGTTCGGGTCGCCGAGCAGCGAGCCAATGCACGGCAGCAGGCGCTCCGTGACAGCCTGGCACTCGTTGCCCAGCAGGATAGCATCCGCACCCAGGCCTTACGCGACAGTCTGCGGTTGACTCGGAACCGTGCCCGGATGGCGTCTCTCCGGGACAGTCTGGAGCGGATGGCCCTGCGAGACAGCCTGCGGCTCCTCATGGCGCAGAAGCAGACGCGACTCACCCTCCGGGGAGTGAACTTCGAGCTGGGGAAGGCAGTCCTGCTTCCGGTCTCGCGCGACATTCTGGAAGAGGTCGCTCGATCCCTCGTCGCCAATCCGCAGGTGCGGGTGGAGGTGGCAGGCCACACCGACAGCACCGGCTCGCGGGCTCTCAACGAACGGCTGTCGCAGGCACGGGCCGAATCGGTCAAGGCGTTCCTGGTCGAGAACGGCGTATCGGCGGATAACATGGAGGTGAAGGGGTACGCCTCGACTCAGCCAGTGGCCACCAACAAGACCGCTTCGGGCCGAGCCCAGAACCGGCGGGTGGAGTTGAGACGAATCGACTAAGGCGCCAATTTAAGAAGCGTGAACTTCGCCTTCGAAGATGCGCTTCCCGTCCTGAGCCGGACTCCGGGGGTCCTCCGCAGTTTGCTGGCGGACCTTCCGGAGTCCTGGATCAGGGCAAAGGAGGGGCCGGACAGCTGGAGCCCCTTCGACATCGTGGGCCATCTGATTCACGGTGAGCGGACCGACTGGGTTGTCCGTACCGAGGTCCTGCTCGCCCATGGCGAGACCCAGCCCTTTACCCCGTTCGACCGCTTCGCCCAGTTTGACGCGTCCCGCGGCAAGACCCTTCACCAACTGCTCGATACCTTTGCCGGACTTCGGGCGGCGAACCTGATCCGGCTCGAGTCGCTCGGGCTAACCGCCGACGATCTCGATCGCCGCGGCCGGCATCCAGAGCTCGGACCCTGCACTCTGGGGGAGCTGCTGGCCACCTGGGTCGCACACGACCTGAGTCACATCGCCCAGATCGCCCGGGTGATGGGGCGACAGTACACCGCCGCCGTCGGGCCGTGGCGTGCCTACCTCCCGATGCTGGGCAGTTAGCTCAAGGTTGCTTGCGCCATGCCACCCTGGCCTCTTCGTGCGGCAGGATGAAGTCTTCCTCTGCCGGCGGGCGGACCCACAGGTCGAACGCCAGGAACAGGGTCTTGGACAAGGGAAAGAAGGCGAAGGGGACCACCAGCATGAGCACGATCGTGGCGATCTGAAAGAGCTGCCAGGGCGGAGATGGCCAGGTCCACAGCAGAAATCCTACCACCCAGACACTGAAGACGGCCTCCACCGCCATGAGATTGAAGAAGTAGGCGCCCAGCCAGTAGCCCTCCTCTCCCCGCTCGAAACTCAGACCGCACACCGGGCAGTTCGGCACCAGACGCGACCAGGTGACGAAGACCGGCCGGCCCCCGCAGTGGGGGCAGCGTAAACGCAAGGCGCGCCAGAAGAGCGAGCTGACGCGTCGGTGCGTAGCCCGGGTCACCCTTGCGGGGCCGGCATGTGGGCTTCGATCCATCGCTCCGTGTCCTTCAGTATTTCCTCGTGCCCCCGGTCCGCGAAGAGAGCGTGATACGCCCCCGGATATTCCCGGAGCTCCCGGTCGGTCTCCTCCACCCGGCTGAAGAAACGGCGGCTGCCATCCGGAGGCACCATGCGATCGGCCGAGCCATGGAGAATGAGCAGGGGCACGGAAAGCGTTTCCGCCCGGGCTTGTACCCGCTCGATCGCGGCGGTGACTTCGGTGGAGAGGCGGGCGGTTCCCCGCCGATGAAAGAGCGGGTCGGAGAGGATGGTCTCCGCCACGGCCTTGTCGCGGGCCAGACCCGAGAGGTCCATCCCCACTTGGAGAGAAAAACGGGGCCAGATGCGTGACAAGACGCGCCCCAGCTTCATGAGGAACGGGGGTACGCCGACGTCGCCCAGCGGCGGCGCTGCGGCGATCACCCCGCGTAGTCCGGTAGGGTAATGCAAGGCATAGTCGAGCACCACCAGGCCTCCGAGACTGTTCCCCAGAATAAAGATCGGGAGGCCGCCCTCCCATTTCCGAACCCGCTCCAGGAAGGCGTGCAGGTCGCCCCGGTACTCGTGCCAGCCTCGGAGAAAGGCGCGTTGGCCGGGGGAGCGCCCGTTGCCCCGCATGTCGTAGGCATAGAGCGCGATCCCGCGGGCGGGGAAGTGGCCGGCCAGGGTAGGATAGAGACTGCTATGGTCGCCGAGTCCGTGCAGGTTGAGCAGCACGGCCTTCTTCGGCTGGCCGGCGAGCGGCAGCCAGGCCTGGTAGTAGAGCGGAAGTCCGCCGGCGCCGGCGAAGGTGCCAGCGTGATGCTGGTGGGTGGATGTACCGGCTTCGGGCATGGGGCGTACGCTAACTCCGGGGTTGCGGCGTGACAAAGCCCCGACCGTGGTCAGCGCGTGACTAGCGCTGGGAGTCCCTCTTGAAGCCACCCCGTGGGGCCCGCCGCTACCGCCGAGACCGTGAGGCGCGCGGGCTGGCCCAGCGGGCGAAGGCCACCGGAACCGGCGGAGAATTGGAGGTAGTAGATGCTGGGCCCCGCGTTACGCGCATGCTCCGCCACGAATTCTGCCAGCCGGCCACACCAATCGGCGTGCGGCCGCACCGGTGCCGGCCGGCGGTGCCGCTCGAGCGCAGTGATGGTTGCCGCGCGAGGAATCTTGAGGCCTCTATATCGCTCCCGCAGATGACGCTCGTCCTCCCGCGGGTCATCGAGCCGGCGTCGAATCAGATCGCAGGAGCAGCGTCCCGCCAGTATCCGGATCACGGTCTGGGTTGGGGGATGCAACGCCTTCAGCGTCTGTTGGTCGGGAAGGGAGGCCAGGTCGGCCGTGAGCCCGGCGGGCAGCATGGACCGCACCTCACTCAGCGTGAGCGGGCTGGCGAGGTAGAGGAAGTAGCACATCTAGTCGGGAGTCAGGAGTCTGGAGCTAGGAGTGGGGAGTCTGGCTGGAGGGGCGAGTTTCCGATCTCCCGACCCCTAGCTCACTCGCGCACCAGCACCAGGATCGCTGCCTGCGGCACCACTAGGTACTTCTTCTCCTCGAAGGTGATCTCGACCGCAGCCTTGCGGAAGAAGATCGCGTGATCACCGACCCGGGCCTGCATCCCCCGCGTCCTGGTTTCCCGGGCGTCCACTTTCCAGGGCTCGTCGTCGAGACTGCTCAGATCGGCCACCGGTGTGCCGGGACCGGTTGCCACGATCAGGCCAGTCTGAACCTGCTGGGCATCGATAGCGGTGGCGGGAAGATAGAGTCCCACCCTGGTTCGCTCATCTCCGTCCTCCGGAGTGATCAGGACCCGGTCGCCCACTACCATCAGCTGCTTCTTGGGAAATTCCATTACCGCTTGCCGTTACCCTTGGCCACTTTTTCCCCGGTGCCCGGTCTCGGCTCCGCGTTATCGGTCTGGTGAACCGTTACCAGGTCGGTGATTCGGAGCCGCCGGCTAGCCGTGGGCAAACGGAGGCTGACTTCCTCACCGATCTTCTTACCTCCGAGGGCCCTGCCCAGCGGAGAGGCGAGCGAGATGTGGCCGTCGTCGATATCCATCATCTCGGCCAGCACCACCAGGTAGACGTCGGTGTCGTTGGTGTCCAGGTCGAGCACGGTTACCCGGGAGCCCAGGCCCACCTTGTCGGTCGGCGCCTCGGTGTTTGCCAGCTGGCTCAGCTGGTTCAACCGCTGGTGCAGCTGGCCCAGGCGCGCCTGGACGAACTGCTGACGCTCGAGCGCGGCCTTGTACTCCGAGTTCTCCCGAAGATCGCCCAGCTCGACGGCCTGCGCGATGGCCTGAGGCAGCAGAACGTTCAATTCATGGCTGAGCTGGTCGATTTCTCGTCCCAGCTTTTCCCGCATCTCACGGATCATGTTCACTACCGTAGCGCAAAAAGGACAACCCGGAGAGTGACATCTCCAGGCTATGGAGGAAGATTCTGCCTAAACATACTCCGCCGGACCGGCGGGCGGAATAGCGGCTATCCGTAAGGCCATGTTACCTAACGTCTTAATATATATATATTGCTGGGCATGACACCCAACCATTTGACGCTCCGGATCGTGGTTGTGACCAGCCTCATGCTGGGATGCCGCCCCCGCCAGACGCCGGCCCAGGTCGCCGATCCTGCTTCCTCGGTCAACGCGCCTCCACAAGACACCGGCCCCGATACGGCGGCAGACTCGCTGCTGGTGGATGTACGCTCGGCCGATTCTACCATTCGCGTGGATGCCCGTTATGCCGGCTCGAACAACTTCACCGGAGCGCCGCTCCCCGGATATCAGGCACCTCGGGCTCTCCTGCGCCGGGAGGCGGCCGTGGCGCTGGGCCGGGTGCAGGCTCGGCTCCGAACCGGTGGGCTCGGCCTTCTGATCTTCGACGGATATCGGCCGGTACGGGCCACCCTTGCCATGGTGGACTGGGCGAAGCGCGCCGGCAGGGCAGACCTGCTGGATGGGTACATCGCCCGAAGGAGTCGGCACAATCAGGGTGTCGCTGTCGATTTGACCCTGGTGGATCCTGCCAGTGGAACCGCACTGGATATGGGAACACCGTTCGATACCTTTTCCGATGCGGCCCACACGGCGAACGCTACCGGGCGCCCGCTCCGCTATCGTCAGATTCTGGTGCGGGTCATGGAGTCGGAGGGCTTTACCAACTACGAGCAGGAATGGTGGCATTTCAGTTACCCGGTACCCAACGCGCCGCCGTTCGATAAGGTGATACACTGATGGGGAGGGCACGGAGTTCCTTGACACTCGCGGAGTGGGACAGTAAAGTGCGGTGCGCTAATGGGTTCCCCTCGTCCGAGCGGCTACTTACCGACAGGATCAACGCGTAATGCTCCTCAGGACCGCTGGCTCGCGCTCGTTCCGGTTGGTCGCCGCACTGTGCCTGCTTGCGCTGGTGCTGGCCGGTTGTAGTCCGGAGCACTACCCCCAGACCACGCTGCTTCCCCGGGGCGATTTCGCCAGGATCGCGGACAATCTTCTTGACACCACGGTCAAGTGGGCCGTCCTGGTATTCGTTCTGGTCGAGGGCGTCCTGATCTACGCCATCTTCCGGTTTCGGGGGAAGCCCGGAGATCCGGAGCCCCACCAGACCCACGGCAATACCACGGTCGAGATCATCTGGACGGTCATTCCAGCCCTCATCCTGGCCGTTATCGCCGTTCCCACCGTCAAGGCCATCTTCGAGACCAACGCGATCCCCGGCAAAGACGCGCTGACGATCGAAGTGGTGGGACATCAATGGTGGTGGGAGTTCCGCTACCCGGAGTACAACCTGACCACGGCCAACGAGATGCACGTTCCCCTGGGGCGGACGGTCTCCCTCCGCATGGGCAGCAACGACGTCATCCATAGCTTCTGGGTCCCGCAGTTCGCCGCCAAGCGCGACGTGTTCGCCAACCGCGAGACCCGGATGTGGT
>JBDTTD010000135.1:0-6892 GCA_039930805.1 Gemmatimonadales bacterium
CTGGTCGAGTTCATCGCCGATAAGATCCCCTACGTCGATAGCGCGTGGGACGCCCTGCACACCTTCATCCGTCCCCCGGCTGCGGCGGTTCTCTCCTACAGCGCCTTCGGCAACGTGCCCGAGGAATACAAGATCGGCGCGGCGCTGCTGGCCGGTAGCGTAGCGCTGACCTCGCACGGCGCCAAGGCCAGCGCCCGCGCGGCTGCCAACACCAGCCCCGAGCCGGTGAGCAACTGGGCGCTCAGTATTCTGGAGGATGGGCTGGCGGTATTCCTGGTGTGGATGGCGGCACAGCACCCGTACCTCACAGCGGGAATCGTACTGGTGCTGGTCGTTATTTCGGTGCTGCTGATTCGTAAGCTGTGGAGATTCGGCCTGCGGCTTGGTGAGAAGTTCCGTCGAGCGCGGACCAGGATGAGGGATAAAGGAACGACCGGCACCGAGGAAACAGGCTAACCCAACCGAGCCCGAACTCTCCCCCCTACCCCAACGCCCAGCCGACGCGCGGCCGAGCCGTTGCGGACCGCGATCTCGATGGCACCCCCGGAACCCACATAGGCGAGGAGTCCGCCGGCGGTGACGTCGCTGTAGGTGCGGCGAAGCGGCCCGAGATCGAGATCCTCCACCTCCAGCCTGGCGTAGGTCGGCACCAGCTCCGACGTCAGGTTCGTCACCAGGCTGCCGAAGCGATCGACGTAGACCACCTCGCCCACCACCGTCTTCCCCTCGTAGTGGGGTGCGGTATAGGCCAGGCGTTCGGGGATCCCTCTAAGCGGCTGTCCCATGGTGGCCAAGGGAAGTCCCTTCGCCAATCCAGCGGCGGCAGCGGCGAAGACGTCTCGGCCATGAAAGGTGGGCGACGCTGTTTGCGGTGTGGGGAGGACGACCGCTTCCACCTCCGCGTCGTGCAGAACGGGGCTGAACACCCCGTTGTCCGGACCGACGAAGAAGTGGCCGTGAGCGGCGAACGCGAGCGCTGGTCGCGGCGTGCCTACCCCAGGGTCCACAATCGCCAGGTGGATAGTGCTCGCCGGAAAGCGATGCCACGTTCGTCCGAGGACATACGCTCCCGACCGGACATCCCCAGGAGGAATGCCGTGAGTGACGTCCACCAGCGTGACTCCCGGGGCCTGGGTCAGCAGCACCCCCTTCACCTCAGCGACGTAGTGGTCCGCGCTTCCGAAGTCGGTCAGGAGGGTGATGATCGGCATACGGAAAAGGTAAGGTCCGGAAGTGAGAAGTGAGAGCAGGGCGGTACGGCGGTACCACCTCCCCCTCACCCTCGCAAAATCGGCAGCGATGCGCTCCGGCCCGCCGTCTTTTGCTGGAGACTCTGGGCGATCTGGCGAAGGCTGACTGCGGCAGGGCTGTCGGGCTGCGCGATCAAAATGGGTTCCCCAACATCAGCCAGGGCAGCGAGCTGGGGCTGGAGCGGCACAGTGCCCAGGAGAGGAGCTCCAATTTCGTCCGCCAGCCGTTGACCGCCCCCGGACGAGAACAGGTCGAACTTCTTGCCGGTCTCGGGATCGGTGAACCCGCTCATGTTCTCGACCACACCCAGAACGGGCACACCCACCCGCTCGAACATCTTGGCGCCGCGCAGCGCGTCGCCCACCGCCACTTCCTGTGGCGTGGTCACGATGACCGCCCCGGCCACGTGGGTGCCCTGCACCAGCGAGAGCTGGGCGTCTCCCGTCCCCGGCGGGAGATCCACGATGAAATAGTCCAGCTGACCCCAGTCCACGTCGCGGAGGAACTGGTTCATGATTTTCGTGATGATCGGGCCCCGCCAGATGGCCGGCGCATCGCGCTCGATCAACAGGCCGAGCGACATGAGCTTCACGCCGTAGGCCTCGAGCGGCTGGATCTTGCCGCCGATGACGGCGGGGCGCTCGTTCACGCCGAACATGCGGGGGATGTTGGGGCCGTACACGTCCGCGTCCATCACGCCCACTCGAAACCCTGCCTGGGTCAGAGCGATGGCGAGGTTGGCGGAAATGGTAGACTTGCCCACTCCTCCCTTGCCGGAGGAGACGGCGAGGATCTTTCCCAGGTTGGGCTGGTCCATCGGCTGCGGCGCCGGCGGCGTCTGGGTGGCAGCGCCGGGACCGGTGGGCGGCCCATGGGTGGCCTTGGCGGGGCCGGCGGGATTGGTGACGTTGATCTTGATCTCTTCCTTCCGCACTCCTTCGACCGCCGCCACCGCCGTCCGGGCCGACCGGACCAGCGTGGCCGGGTCCTCGGGGGCGAGCAGGAAGGTAAAGCTGACCTTGCCGGCGTCGGTGACCTGAAGATCGCGGATCATGCCCGCGGACAGCAGATCGTTCTCCAGCCGCGGGTTCTGAATCCGGGCCAGTGCAGCGGTGACACGCGCTTCGAGTGATTCGGTCAAGGGCACTAGACCGCCTGCACCTGTTTCACTTCCGGAACCATCTCCCGCAACCGGCTCTCGATCCCCTGCTTCAGGGTAATCGAGGAAGCCGCGCAGCCGTGGCAGGTGCCCCCCAGGCGGAGCAGCAGGGTACCGTCCTGCTCGTCGAAATCCACCACCTCCACATGCCCCTTATGGGAGGCGATGTAGGGGCGCAGGGTGTCGAGGGTGCGTTCGATTCGGTCGATGGTGTCCATGTGCCGCCAGTCTAGGAATTGCCAGTATCTAAGTCGGAATATAATGCTAGTCGGCCCCCAGATACTCCCGCGCCGCCTTCAGCACCGTCGCCTGGACCTCGGCGAGTGAGCCGGTCAGCGACAACCCGGCCGCCTTGGTATGGCCACCCCCACCGTACGGCTTGGCAAAGGCCGCGACATCCACGTCGCCGACCGAGCGGAGTGACACCTTCACCCTGCCCTGGGCGATCTCCCGGAAGAGCAACGCCATTTTGACGCCCTCAATGGAGCGAGGGAATTCGACAACCCCATCGAGATCGTCGGACGACACGCCGAGCCGCTCGATGGCACCCGGAGGCACGGTGACCCAGGCCAGTCCATACTCGGGTTCCACCACCAGCGTCTGGAGCGCCTCGGCGAAGAGCCTGGGCCGCCCTTCGGGAGCGCGGGCGTACACCTCCAGGTAGATCTGCTCGGGATCGACACCGGTCTCGAGCAGATCGGCAGCCACTCGCAGGGTATTGGGGCGGGTGTTGCTGAACCGAAAGCCGCCGGTGTCGGTCAGGATGGCGACGTAGAGTGCTCGGGCAGCGGCCTGCGTAATCGGCCAATCATTGCCCTTGGCCAGCTCGTAGACCAGCTCGCCGGTGGCGGCGGCATTGGGGTTCACATAGCGGGGGCCCGGAGGCAGGACGCCGACACTCACGTGGTGGTCCACGCAGGCCACCGGCACCCCCCGCTGCCGCACGGTCTCGATGAGCATACCGAGCCGGGTGAGGTCCGAGATATCGAGCACCACGATGAGATCCGCGCGGCGGAGCTCTTTCACTGCCTCACCCGAGCGATCGACACCCGGCAGATCATCGAAGAGGAAGCTGAAGCGAGGCGGTGTAGGACTCGGATTGGTGATGAGGGCGTCGATGCCCTGGGACCGGAGCAGGTGCACCAGACCGACTTCGCTGCCGATCCCATCGCCGTCGGGATTTACGTGGGTGGTGATGCACACCCGCTGGCCCGGCTTGAGCGCTGCGGCGAACTCACGGGCCAGAGCGGCCTTCTCCGGGGACAGGGCAAGGGGCATAGCCAAATACTAACCGGACCGGAACCCCGATGGTGGAACTTTAGCTTGCCCCCGGGGCAGCAAGGCCTGAGTGCTTCCGCCCATACAGGAAATAGATGGCCAGGCCGATGGCCAGCCAGACCAGGAGGCGGACCCAGGTCTCCATGTCTAGATAGAACATGAGATAGGCCGCGGAGAGCGCACCCATGGGGGCCACAAACCACACAAAAGGAGCCTTGAACGGACGGTGCAGGTTCGGCTCCCGGATTCGCAGCACCAGTACTCCCAGGCACACGATCACGAAGGCCAGCAGCGTTCCAATCGACACCAGCTTGGCGGCATCGCGCAGGGGAAGGATGGCCGCGGGAATGGCGACGGCCAGCCCGGTGACGATCGAGGTGATGTAAGGTGTCCGGAAGCGGGGATGGATCTTCCGAACAAAGGGCGGAAGCAGTCCGTCGCGGGACATGCTATAGAACACCCGCGACTGTCCCATCAGCTGCACCAGGATGACCGAGCTGAGCCCGGCGATGGCCCCCATCTTGATCAGGCTCGCGAAGACCCCGAGCCCCGCGTGGTCGGCCACCTTGGCAATTGGATCAGGCACGTCCAGCTGGGGGTAGGGCACCACCCCGGTGGCAATGGCGGCCACCACGACGTACAGCACGGTACAAATCACCAGCGACCCCAGAATGCCGATCGGCATGTCTCGCTGCGGGTTCTTGGCCTCCTGTGCTGCCGTGCTGACCGCATCGAACCCGATGTAGGCGAAGAAGACGATGGCGGCGCCGGCCACCACGCCGCTGAAACCGAAGTGTTCCCGCTCTCCAGTGTTGGGCGGAATGAACGGATGCCAGTTGTCGGGATTTACGTGGGGAGCAGCCAACACGATGAACAGAATCACCACCGAAAGCTTGATCACCACGATCACGTTGTTGACCGTGGCCGACTCCTTGATGCCCACCACCAATAACGTGGTGATGATGGCGATGATGAGGACCGCCGGCAGGTTGAACAGCGCAACCTCCGTGGTCCCGTCGGCCAGGGTCACAACCGTCCCCCTGGCGGCCTGAAAGTGCGCCGGAATGTGGATGCCGAGGTCCTTGAGAAACGACGCCATGTACCCGGACCAGCCGATGGCCACGGTGGTGGCGCTCAGCGCGTACTCCAGCACCAGGTCCCAGCCGATGATCCAGGCGACGAACTCGCCCAGCGTCGCGTAGCTGTAGGTATAGGCGCTACCGGCCATCGGGACCAGCGAGGCGAACTCGCTGTAACAGAGCGCCGCAAATACTGAGGCGACTCCCGCGAAAACGAAGGACAGAATGACCGCGGGACCCGCGTTCTGGGCGGCCACCGTCCCGGTGAGCACAAAGATGCCGGTACCGATGATGGCGCCGATACCGAGAGCGGTGAGATTCCACCGCCCCAGTGCCCGCTTGAGACTGTGGTCTGCAGCAGCTTCGGCCTGCAGCGCTGTGACACTCTTGCGTCGGAACAGATCCATGTGCGGCCTCCGGTTAGACCGGCTTCCCTCGGAAGGAGACCCCTTCGCGCTCCCGCTGGAGCCGGCTGTGCTTCCGTCCGTAGCCGAAGTAGATCGCGAATCCGATGGCCAGCCATACCAGGAGCCGGAGCCAGGTGTCGCCCGGAAGGGTCGCCATCAATCCCAGGCAGGAGAGGACACCGAGGATCGGCACCAGCGGCACCAGGGGTGTCTTGAACGGCCGATCGAGGTCGGGACGCTTGCGGCGGAGCACCCAGACCCCGAGGCAGACCAGTACGAACGCCAGCAGCGTACCGATGTTGACCAGCTCGCCCAGGATCTGGATCGGGAAGGTCGCGGTGATGAACGCGACAATCACCCCGACGTAGATGGTCGAGAGATACGGAGTGCGATAGCGGGGGTGGACCTTGCCGGCCCAGGGACCGATCAGGCCGTCCCGCGACATGGCGTAAAACACCCGGGACTGGCCCAGGAGCATCACCAGCACGACGGACCCGAGGCCCAGCACCGCGCCCAGAGTGATGAGCGGCCGGAGCCAGGAAAGCTGCCTGATGCGCTCGACCGCGTACGCTACCGGATTGGCCACGTTGAGCTCGGTGTAGTGAACCAGGCCGGTCAACGTCAGCGCCACCAGCACGTACAGAATGGTGCAGATCACCAGCGATCCCAGAATACCGATCGGCATGTCCCGCTGCGGGTTCTTGGCCTCCTGGGCCGCGGTGCTCACCGCATCGAAGCCGATGTAGGCGAAAAAGATCAGCCCGGCGCCCCGGAAAACCCCGCTCCAGCCGAACTCGCCGAAGGCGCCGGTATTGGGTGGAATGAATGGCTTCCAGTTGTCCGGATTCACGTACTGCAACCCGAAGATGATGAACAGCACTACGACGGCCAGCTTCAGAATCACGATCAGGTTGTTGACCCTGGCCGATTCCTTGATGCCAATCACGAGGATGGTCGTGGCAACGAGCACGATGAACGCCGCCGGCAGGTTGAAGAGGGAGCCGGTCCTGTTCCAGCCCTCCGTAACGCAGGTGGCCACGCTGTTGGCGACGTCGGGAGCGCTGCACCAGCGCAGCGGGGCTGACGTGACCGCCGTGGGGAGGTGCAGCCCGAAGTAATCCAGCAGGCTCACCAGGTAGCTCGACCAGCCCACCCCCACGGTGGCCGCGCCCATGGCGTACTCCAGCACCAGGTCCCAGCCGATGATCCAGGCGATGAACTCACCCATGGTGGCGTAGGAATAAGTGTAGGCACTCCCCGCCACGGGGACGGTGCTGGCCATCTCGGCGTAGCAGAGTCCGGCCAGACCGCAGGCGATCGCGGCCACGATGAACGAGAACATCACCGCTGGCCCGGCATGGAGCGCGGCAGCGATCCCGGTCAGCACGAAGATGCCGGCGCCGATGATGGCACCTATGCCCAGCATGGTGAGGTTGAGCGCGCCGAGTGCGCGATTCAGCGAGCCCTCCCCGGTGGCTTCGGCCTCGGCACGGAGTTCAGCTATGGACTTGGTGGCCCATAAGTTCATACGACGTTCACCTCGAGTTGATGATGCGTCGAGCAGGGTGGAGCGGGGAATCGGATTTTCAGGCGCTGTAGTTCGGAGCTTCTCGCGTGATCGTCACGTCGTGCGGGTGCGACTCCCGCAGACCGGCCGTGGTGATCTGAATCATTTCGACGTCGCACTGAAGCTGCGGAATGGTGCTCACCCCGCAGTA
>JBDTTD010000136.1:0-6873 GCA_039930805.1 Gemmatimonadales bacterium
CCCCTACATTCCACCATGCCCAACAGACTCAAAAGCAGCGCCATCACCGAGGGCGTCCAGCGCTCGCCCAATCGTGCCATGCTCCGCGCGGTCGGCTTCGGCGACGACGACTTCGACAAGCCCATCGTCGGCATCGCCAACGCATACAGCACCATTACGCCGTGCAACGCCGGGCTCGATATCCTCGCGCGCCAGGCCGAGGCCGCGGTGCGCCAGGCGGGGGGCATGCCCCAGCTCTTCGGCACCGTCACGGTGAGTGACGGCATCTCGATGGGCACCGAGGGGATGAAGTATTCCCTGGTCTCGCGTGAGGTCATTGCCGACTCGATCGAGACCGCCTGTGGCGCCCAGAGCATGGACGGGGTTGTCGCCGTGGGCGGGTGCGACAAAAACATGCCCGGCGCCATGATCGCGATCGCGCGGATGAACATCCCGGGAATCTTCGTCTACGGCGGCACGATCAAGCCCGGCCACTACGCCGGACGCGATCTCACGGTGGTGAGCTCCTTCGAGGCGGTGGGCCAGCATAGCGCCGGCAAAATCGATGACCGCGAGCTGCTCGAGATCGAGCGGCGGGCCTGTCCGGGGAAGGGGTCCTGTGGCGGGATGTTCACCGCCAACACCATGTCGTCGGTGTTCGAGGCCATGGGCATGAGCCTCCCCTACTCCTCCACCATGGCCGCCGAGGACGACGAGAAGGCCGTCAGCGCCGGGCGCTCGGCCAAAGCACTGGTGGAGGCCATTCGCCGGGGGATCCTGCCGCGTCAGATCCTGACCCGCAAAGCATTCGAGAACGGTATCGCTGTTACTATGGCGATCGGCGGCTCCACTAACGCCGTGCTGCACCTGCTCGCGATTGCCCGTGCGGCGGGCGTGCCGCTGGAGCTGGACGACTTCGAGACCATGCGAGCCAAGGTGCCGGTGCTCTGCGACCTCAAGCCTTCCGGGCGGTACGTGGCCACCGACCTGCATCGCGCGGGCGGAGTGCCCCAGGTGATGAAGATGCTGCTGGCCCATGGGGTGCTTCACGGCGATGCGCTGACGATTACCGGCGAGACCGTCGCCCAGGTACTCCGGGACCTGCCGGCCGAGCCCCGCCGGGATCAGGACGTGATCCGCGCCTGGGACAACCCGCTGTATCCCCAGGGGCATCTCGCCATCCTCCGTGGCAACCTGGCTCCCGATGGCGCCGTCGCCAAGATCACCGGGGTGAAGACATCGAGCATGACCGGTCCCGCCCGCGTATTCGACTCGGAGGAGAGCTGCCTGGATGCCATTCTCGAGGGAAGAATCCTGGCGGGCGACGTGATCGTGATTCGGTACGAGGGCCCCAAAGGCGGACCCGGCATGCGCGAGATGCTGTCGCCGACGTCGGCGATCATCGGCGCCGGCCTGGGCGACTCAGTTGGCCTGATCACAGACGGCAGGTTTTCCGGAGGGACCTACGGCATGGTGGTGGGACACGTCGCGCCGGAGGCCGCCGCGGGCGGAGCCATCGCTCTGGTGCAGGAAGGTGACCGGATCACCATCGATGCCGCCCGCAGACTGCTGCAACTGAAGGTCTCCGAGGCCGATCTCTCCCGAAGGCGGGCGGCGTGGAAGGCTCCCCAGCCGAGGTACACCGCCGGCGTTCTCTACAAGTACGCCAAGCTGGTCTCGAGCGCGAGCGTGGGCGCGGTGACCGATCTCTAGGGGACCGGCACTGTCGGTTCGCTCGCGCACCCGTGGGGTGGCCGCGCTGGCGACCATCTGCCTGCTGCTCTTCGCGCTGTTGACCGCAGCAGTCATGGGGGGCTGGACCGAGGCCTGGGATACGCGCCTCATGCTGAGGCTCGCTACCGAGCGGCGTCCAGGATTGACCGTGGGTATGAAGCTGCTGAGCGTCACCGGTTCCGGCCTGGTGGAGTTCCCGGTGGCCTTCCTGTTGATCGGGGGTCTCCTGGCTCGTGGCCGGAAGCCTCAGGCCGGTTGGTACGCTGGAGCAGTGCTGAGTGGCTGGGTGTTATATGCGCTGGCCAAGCTCGCCGCCCATCGCCACCGGCCTCACGTCATCAGCCATCTCATGCATGGCGCTGGATGGTACTCCTATCCGTCAGGGCACAGCATGCTGGCGCCCCTGATATTCGGGCTGGGCGCCATCGCCTGGTCCACCCCATGGCGCTCGCCGGAGGCTCGGCTCGGGACCCTGGCTCTGGCCGCGCTTCTGGCGCTGGCGATCGGAGTCTCGCGCGTCTATCTGGGCTCGCATTACCCCAGTGATGTAATCGGCGGGCTCCTGCTCGGCACTGGCTGGAGCGCCCTCTCGGTCCTGTGGTGGGAACGGCGGGGCCGGTTGCGCTAGCCGCCCCCGACACCGCCCCGGGCAACCGTCTCCAATTGACGCCCCTCCGTGACTCGCCGCGCCACCACCTCGCCCATTTCGCGAGTCGTCAGAATCTGCTCTCCCCCCAATGCGATGTCGGAGGTGCGTGCCCCTCCCGCCAGCGCGGCGGCGATCCCCTCCTCGACCACCTGAGCGGCCTCCGGCAACGCCAGTCCGTGACGCAACAGCATGGCGGCCGAGGCGATGGCGCCGAGTGGATTGGCCACTCCCTTGCCGGCCAGACCCGGGGCCGAACCGTGCACCGGCTCGAACAGTCCGGGCCCTTCGCCCAGGGAGGCGGAAGGCAGCATACCGAGCGATCCTACCAGCACGCCGGCCTCGTCGCTCAGGATGTCGCCAAACAGGTTCTCGGTGAGCAGCACGTCGATCGAGGAGGGATCGGAGATGAGCCGCATCGCCGCATAGTCCACGTAGAGGTGCTCCAGCCGCACGTCCGGATAGTCGGCGGCCAGGCTGCTCACCGTGTCGCGCCAGAGCTGGGAAACCTCCAGCACGTTGGCCTTGTCCACCGACGTGACGCTGCCGCGCCGCGCCCGGGCCAACCGAAACGCCACCCGCGCTACTCGTTCGATCTCTCCGACATCGTAACTCAGGGTGTTCACCGCACTGCGCTCACTGCGGCCGCGGGGCTCGCCGTAGTAGAGGCCTCCGGTGAGCTCTCGTACGATCAGGAGATCCACACCCTCGAGTCGCTCGGCGCGGAGGGGCGAGACAGCTCGCAGAGCCGGGTGCACCGCTACCGGCCTCAGATTGGCATAGACGCCGAGCAGCTTTCGAAGCGCCAGCAGCCCGGCCTCGGGCCGCTGGTCTCCGGCGGCCTGGGCGAGTGCGGGACTGCCGACGGCGCCGAGGAACACTGCATCCGCATCCAGCACCGCATCCCGGGTCCGCTCCGGCAACGCCTTGCCCGCTTCAGCTACTCCGGCGGCGCCGATCGCGTATTCCTCGGTCTTCATCCGGAAGCCGTAGACGTCGGCCGCGGCGGCCAGGACCCGCAACGCCTCCGCGGTGACCTCGGGACCGATTCCGTCGCCCGGCAGAACCGCAATCGTGAATTCTTTCATTTTCGCTCGTAGGCGGTAATCAGGGGCTCGTCCAGCAGGGTGCGTCCGATCTCATCGAGGCCGAGCAGCAGCATCTCCCGCTGATAGTCCGCGATCTCGAAGGCGGCCCGAAATCCTGCGGCATCGCGCACCTCTCGCCCTTCCAGATCGACCGTCACCTCATACCCCGGTGATCCAGCGCAGCGGCGGAACAGATCCGCCACCGCAGCTTCGGGCAGGACTACGGGCAGCAAGCCGTTCTGCATGCAGTTGGAGTAGAAGATGTCGGCGAACGACGGCGCGATGATGGTGCGGAAGCCGAAGTCGGCCAGCGCCCAGGGCGCATGCTCGCGGGACGAGCCGCAGCCGAAGTTTTCACCGGTCAGCAACACCGTGGCGCCGCGCGACTCGACCCGATTGAGCTCGAACCCGGGGTTCGGCGTACCATCGCTCCGATAGCGCCAGTCGTAGAAAAGAAACGCGCCGAAGCCGGTGCGCTCGATCCGTTTCAAGAACTGCTTCGGGATGATTTGATCGGTGTCGACATTGGCTCGATCGAGCGCGGCGACCCGTCCGGTGTGAGAAACAAACGGCTGCATGACTTCCTTATCGTTATGCATACCAAGTGGGCTTCGGCCCAGCAATCTACTTTAAATGGCTCGCGTAACTCTAGTTGTTACTGTGGGTTACCGAACGTCGCTCAGGTGAGGTCTCAGCACGCATAGGGCTGTCAATCGCACCCGTCCCGAGGGAGTCGGCTCGCAAGTACGCCCGTACGTCCACCAGACATCCAGCAATCGCCGCTGCCGCTGCCATCGCCGGACTCATCAGGTGTGTGCGTCCTCCCCTGCCCTGCCGGCCCTCGAAGTTCCGGTTCGAGGTGGACGCACAGCGCTCGCCCGGACCGAGCACATCCTCGTTCATGCCGAGGCACATGGAACATCCCGGGTTCCGCCATTCGAATCCTGCATCGGTGAAGACGCGATCCAATCCTTCACGTTCCGCGGCGGCTTTGACCTGTCGCGAACCGGGCACCACCATCGCCCGGACCCCGCTCGCTACCTTTCGGCCCCGTGCCACCTGAGCGGCTTCACGCAGGTCTTCGATTCGGGCATTGGTGCACGAGCCGAGAAACACGCGATCGACCTTGAGACCCTCGAGCGGAGTTCCGGGCTCGAGCTCCATGTACCCGAGTGCTCGGTGCCATGATTGGCGGTCGCCCTCCGAGTCGGCCTCATCAGGATCGGGAACCTTGCCGGTGATGTCGGTCGTCATGCCGGGGCTGGTGCCCCAGGTGACCTGCGGCTGAATTGAGCCGGCATCCATCACCACGCTGCGATCGTAGGCTGACCCCGGATCGCTCTGGAGGCTGGCCCAGTACTCCGTCGCTCGTTCCCATGCAGCGCCTGACGGAGCATGCCGCCGCCCCCGCAGGTACGCCGCGGTGGTCTCATCCGGCGCGATCATCCCCGCGCGAGCCCCGGCCTCGATGGACATGTTGCATACCGTCATCCGGCCTTCCATGGAAAGCGCCCGGATGGCCGGGCCGGTGTACTCGATAACATGACCAGAGGCTCCCGCGGTGCCGATGTGTCGGATGAGGGAAAGGATCAGGTCCTTGGCCGAGACTCCCGGCTGCGTGCGACCCGAGAAGTGAACCTCCATGGTCCGGGGCCGGGCCTGCACGACGCACTGGGTGGCAAGGACGTGCTCCACCTCGCTGGTGCCGATACCGAAGGCGAGCGCCCCAAAGGCGCCGTGGGTCGAGGTGTGGGAGTCGCCGCAGACGATGGTCATGCCGGGCTGGGTGAGGCCGAGCTCGGGACCGATGACATGCACGATGCCCTGGTCGGGCGAGTCCAGGTCGTAGAGCTGGACCCCGAACTCGCGCGCGTTGTCCACCAGCGAGCGGACCTGCCGGGCCGACAGCTCGTCGGCTATGGGCAGGCTGCGGTCTCCGGTGGAGACGTTGTGGTCCACCGTGGCCACGGTGAGATCGGGCCGGCGCACCCGCCGCCCGTTGAGGCGCAGCCCCTCGAACGCCTGGGGTGAGGTGACCTCGTGGACCAGGTGCAGGTCCACATAGAGCAGCGCCGGCCCTCCCGGGGCCTGTCGCACTACGTGAGCATCCCAGACCTTCTCGAACAGCGTTCGCATTCAGCGGGGCAGCGGGACAGCGGGTCGGCGGGTCGGCCGCTCTGACTCGTCGCTCTTTTCGGGTGTGCCTTTGCTGCCCTGCTGCCCCGCTGCCCCGCTGGCCGCCTTCTTCCCCTCCTCGGACCACGGCATCATCGCCCGCAGCTCGGCGCCCACGCGCTCGATCTCGTGATCCTTGTCCGCCTGGCGGGCGCGCTCGAAGTTGGGCCGGCCGGCCTTGTTTTCGGCCAGCCATTCGCGGGCGAACGATCCATCCTGAATGGCCCCGAGGATCCGCTGCATCTCCGCCCGGGTCTCGTCGGTGATGACCCGGGGACCCCGGGTATAGTCGCCATACTCCGCCGTGTCGCTGATCGAGTAGCGCATGAAGCCGAGCCCACCGCGATACATCAGGTCCACGATGAGCTTGAGCTCGTGCAGGCACTCGAAGTAGGCCATCTCCGGCCGGTATCCGGCGTTGGTCAGCGTCTCGAAGCCGGCCTTCACCAGGGCGGTCACGCCGCCGCACAGCACTGCCTGCTCCCCGAAGAGGTCGGTCTCGGTCTCTTCCCGAAATGAGGTCTCGATGACGCCGGCACGGGTGCAGCCGATCCCCGAGGCATATGCCAGCGCATTGGCGAGCGCCTGGCCGCTCGCATCCTGATGCACTGCCACCAGCCCCGGAACACCCCGGCCCGCCTCGTACTCGCTGCGCACCAGGTGGCCGGGCGACTTCGGCGCCACCATCGTGACGTCCACACCGGCCGGGGGGACGATCTCACCGTAATGGATGTTGAATCCATGGGCGAACATCAGCGTGTCGCCGGGGCGGAGGCCCTGCGCTACGCCCGCCTCGTAAATGGCGCGGCCGTCCTGGTCCGGCACCAGCATCATGATGACGTCGGCCCGCTCAGCCGCTTCGGCTACCGGCCGCACATCCAGCCCCGCGGCCTGAGCCCGGTCCCAGGAGGAGCCGCCCCGCCTGAGCCCGACGATCACCGTGGCTCCGCTCTCCCGGAGGTTGAGGGCGTGGGCATGTCCCTGGCTGCCGTAGCCGATGATGGCGATGGTGCGGCCCGCCAGGCGTCCGCGATCGGCGTCGGCATCGTAGTAGACCCGCACTGGAGCGTTCGTCATCTCGCTGCCTCTGTTTGTAGGTTATTCGCCGTGCCGAGCGCGACCGTGCCGCTGCGGGCAACCTCGACCACCTCGAATGCATCCAACGCGCGGAGGCAGGAGAGGACGAAAGCTTCGGTCCCGCTGAGCTCAATGATCAGGCCATCGTTGGAGTCATCCAGGACCACGCCGTTA
>JBDTTD010000137.1:0-6825 GCA_039930805.1 Gemmatimonadales bacterium
GTCTCCGGGGCTGCCGGCTTGGCATCATCTACCCTGAGATCACTGAGATGCAGGTGCGGGCCATCTTCGAGGCCGCCTGCACCGTCGCCGCCCGGAAGGGGCGGGTGATGCCCGAGGTGATGATCCCGCTGACGGCCAGCGTGGTGGAGTTCCGGAAGCAGGCGCTGATCGTGCGGCAGGTGGCCGAGGAGGTCTTTCAGGAGCGGCAGATCACGGTTCCCTACCTCCTGGGCACGATGATCGAGCTGCCCCGGGCGGCGCTGACCGCCGACGAGATTGCCCGGGAGGCGCAGTTCTTCTCCTTCGGCACCAACGACCTTACCCAGACGACGTGGGGGCTTTCCCGCGACGATGCGGGGAAGTTTCTCCCGTACTACCTGGAGCACGGAGTGATCGAGGACGATCCGTTCCAGGTCCTCGATCAGGCCGGCGTCGGCAAGCTCATCGCGATGGCGTGCGACCTCGGCCGGCGGACCCGTCCCGACCTCAAGCTCGGCATTTGCGGCGAGCATGGTGGCGAGCCGGCAGCGGTGGCCTTCTGCGACCGGCTGGGTATGAACTACGTCTCCTGCTCTCCCTTCCGGGTCCCGATCGCCCGGCTGGCGGCGGCACAGGCCGCGTTGGCCGCCCGGGGCACCATGGACCGCACTCGCGCCACGGTCTGAGTCACCGCCTGCTGCCGTCCGAGGATACCAATGACTGAGCCACTGGTGGGTATCGTGATGGGCAGCGACTCCGATTGGGAGATCATGCAGCATGCAGCCCGCCGGCTGACGGAGTTCGGCGTGACCCATGAGGCCCGGGTGGTATCAGCCCATCGAACGCCCGACCAGCTCTACCGGTATGCGGAGGACGCGGCGGGACGCGGATTGCGTTGTATCATCGCCGGAGCCGGAGGCGCGGCCCATCTTCCCGGCATGCTCGCCGCCAAGACGACCCTGCCGGTGCTCGGGGTCCCCATCCCCACCAAGCACCTCCAGGGACTCGACTCACTGCTCTCGATCGTCCAGATGCCGGCCGGAATTCCGGTGGCCACCTTCGCCATCGGTACCGCCGGCGCCGGCAACGCGGGGCTTTATGCGGTGGCCATCCTGGCGCTGAACGACCCCGATCTGAGCGACCGGCTGGATGAGTTCCGGCGGAGCCAGGAGCGGCGGGTGCTGGACCTGAAGCTTCCGGAGCCCTCGTGATCCTTCCCGGCGCCACTGTCGGCGTCGTCGGCGGCGGACAGCTGGGCCGGATGTTCACTTTGCAGGCTCGCACCATGGGATACCAGGTCGTGGTGCTCGATCCGGACCCGAGTAGCCCAGCCGGCGCCGTCGCCGACCATCACATCCGCGCACCCTACGACGCGGAGCCCGCGCTGGCCGAGCTCTCGGCCCGTTGCGCCGCGGTTACCACCGAGTTCGAGAACGTCCCCGCCGCCGCGCTCGAGCGCCTCGCCCAATCTTCCCTGGTTCGCCCCCCGGCCGAGGCGGTTGCCCTTACCCAGGACCGCGGCACCGAAAAGAGCTTCCTCCAGAGCCACCGCTTTGCCACAGCGCCGTTCCGCGTGGTGCGCAACAAGGACGAGCTCCGTGCCGCTTTGGGCTCGATCCCCCGCCCCGCGCTCCTCAAGACCAGCCGGCTGGGATATGACGGCAAGGGCCAGGCGACCGTCGAAAGCGAGGAGGACGCGATGCGTGCGTTCGATCGCTTCGGCGGCGTGCCCTGCGTCCTCGAGGCTCGCCTCGACCTGGAGTGCGAGCTATCGGTGATCGTGGCCCGAGGCGCCGATGGCGATGGGGCCACGTTTCCGGTGGCGGAGAACCGCCATCGCGACGGGATCCTCGAAACCTCGGTGGTGCCGGCGCGAATCCCGGAGGCCCTGGCCCAGCAGGCCCGAGAGCTGGCTACCCGAGTGGCCCAGGCAATGTCCTACGTCGGCGTGCTCGGGGTGGAGCTGTTCGTGGTGAACGGCGGCCAGCTGATGGTCAACGAGATGGCGCCGAGGCCGCACAACAGCGGGCATTATACGATGGACGCCTGCTCCGCCGACCAGTTCGAGCAGCAGCTTCGCACGCTGTGCGGGCTCCCGTTGGCGCGCCCCTGGCTGTTGTCGCCGGTGGCGATGGTCAACCTGCTCGGCGATTTGTGGTCGGGGGGAGAGCCGCGCTGGGTTGAGGCGTTGAAGCGACCCGGGGTGCGGCTCCATCTTTACGGCAAGAGCGAGGCGCGGCCGGGCCGGAAGATGGGCCACCTGAACTGCCTTGCCGCCGATCCGGACACCGCGCTCGCGATCGCTCTCGAAACCAGGGACGCCCTCCGCTGGCGTCCGCGCTGACACCTGGAGAGACTCACCATGTACCTAGCCATTGTCGTTGCCCTGGCCGCCCTCAGCAGCGGCGGCGGCGCGTCCAACGGCCGCCTGGTCGCCTATCCCGACACCGTTTGTCCGTCCCGGAACGTGCCCCTCGAAGGAAGGAAGAGTCCGCTCGATTCGCTCACCTTCACCATCGCCGGTAAGCCGGTAAAGGTCTGCTACGGCCGTCCCTCGGCCCGAGGCAGGACAATGCTCGGCGGAACGCACATCCCCTTCGGCAAGCTGTGGCGGACGGGTGCCAACGAGCCGACCATCTTCTACGCACCGGTCCCGCTGCGTGTCGCCGGCTTGAGCGTGCCGGCGGGTGTCTATTCGCTCTATACGGTGCCGGGGCCAAAAGAGTGGGAAATCATCGTGAACCGGTCCACATCGCAATGGGGCGAGGAGCACCAATACACCGGCGAGGTGAAGGCTCAGGAGCTGGGGAGGGCCAAGGTGAAGAGTGAGGCGCTCAAGACGCCGGTCGAGACCTTTACCATCAAGGCCGAGCCGGCTGGTGACAAAGCGGCGTTGCTGCTGGACTGGGAGAAGACGCGGGTGCGGATACCGCTCGAGTCTGGGAATTAACCGGGACGATCCTTCGCTACGCTCAGAATGACATTATTTCAGATCTCTAACTCCTTCGATTAGCCGATCCACTTCCTCCTCTGTGGTGTAGCAGGCACAGCCGGCCCGCACCAACCCATCGCTCAGGCCCAGCCGGGCGACCACCGTAGAGGCGTAGAAATCTCCGCTGGAGACAAATACGCCCCGATCGGCCAGACGCCTCGCAACGTTGTCGGCCGGCACGCCGGCCACGGTGAACGCCACGGTCGGGGTTCGGGGCAGATCCGGCTTGGGCCCGTAGAGCGTGACGCCGTCAATGTCTGAGAGGCCCTCCCAGAGCCGTCGCAGCAAACTCTTCCCTCGGTCGTGCAGGGCGGCAAAGGCGGTGGCAAGCCGGGCACGGCGAGTCTCTCCGGCGCCGAGCGAGGCGAGGAAGTCCACCGCGGCGGCTGCGCCGACGATTCCCTCGTGATTCTGGGTGCCGGTCTCCATCCGCTCGGGGACTGCATCGGTGGCCGGCGCAAGCTTGGGTGTATCCACTCCGGCCAGGATCTCGCGACGTCCGAACAGAATGCCGATGTGGGGACCGTAGAACTTGTAGGCTGAGCAGGCCAGGAAGTCACACCCGATTTTCTGCACGTCCACCAGCTCGTGCGGCGCGTAGTGAACCGCGTCCACAAAGGTGAGCGCGCCGACCGAACGTGCCATCGCGGCCGCCCGGCCGACATCGCTGATCGTGCCCAGGGCATTCGACGCGGCCCCGATGGCAAGGAGTCGCGGCCGGGTGGCCAACAGCTCCTCCAGCTTTACCCAATCGAGCTGGCCGGTCGCCGCCAGCATGGGAACCGAGAGCACGGTGATCCCTCGCTCCCGCTCCAGCGCGCGCCACGGGGCGACGTTGGCGTGGTGGTCGAGCTCGGTGATCAGAACCCGGTCACCCGGCCCCCAGGCGCGGCCGAGCCCCCGCGCCAAGTGGAACGCGAGGGTTGTCATGTTCGCGCCAAATGCAATCTCTCCCGGAGCTGCGCCGAGGAGATCGGCCAGGGCCGAGCGCGAAGCGACAATGAGGGCGTCGGTCTCTTCACTCGTGGGATAGGGCCAGTGCGTGTTTGCGTTGTGGTGGAAGAGATAGTCCGTCATGCCATCCATGACCGCCTTGGGTACCTGGGTGCCACCGGGCCCATCGAAGTAGGCGACGGGATGGCCGCGGTGACGCCGGTCCAGCGCCGGGAAAGCGGAACGAACCAGCGCGACGTCGGCGTTACGGGGGCGGGATGAGGCTGAGACGGTCATGCCGTAAGCTACCCGGAAAAGGTGACAGGTAAATCCTCTGACGGCGCTGGCGCCCGCCCTTTCGTCGGCGTAATTTCCCTTACCACCTCCATGATATCCTCCGCGGTTTTGAGCCGGTACCGCGATTTCCTCCTCCATATCCGGAGCCTCGATGCTGCCCCAAAGCCCAGTAGGCCCCCGAATCCAACGTCTGGCCGGGCTATCGGGCTGCGCCATGCTCCTGGGCGCGCTCGGCGCCTGTAGTGGCACCGGGCCTCAGGTTCCCACGAACATCAGCTTGAGCGCCTCCTCGATCTCCTTCACTACAGTGGGGCAGTCGCAGCAGCTGGTACCGTCGGTAACCGATCAGGACGGGAAAGCGGTGAGCGGGGCCGGCGTAAGCTGGGCCAGCAGCAAGCAGGATGTGGCTACCGTGAGTCCGAGCGGGTTGGTCACCGCAGTGGGATCGGGGGCCGCCGAGGTCACGGCGACGTCAGGCTCGGCCACAGCCACGGCGCAGGTCACTGTCACTCAGACCCCCACCCAGATCCAGAAGATCTCTGGCGACGGCCAGGTCGGTCCGGCCGGAGCCACACTGCCGGCTCCGCTGGTGGTCCAGGTGAACGACGCCGGGGGGAGCCCGGTCCCGGGCAAAACAGTGACCTTTGCCGTGACCGACGGAGACGGAGCCACCGGGACCGGCACCGCCATCACCGGAGCCGACGGGAGGGCGTCCACAAACTTCACCACCGGGAGCGTCGCGGGCGCCGCTCAGCGAGTCTCGGTCAGCGTCCAGGCAACCGCGCTGTCGGTGGCATTCACCGCCACGGTCCAGGCCGATCCCACCGGCTACAATATTGGGCTCAAATATCTCAGCACCGCGACGCCGACCCAGCAACAGGCGTTTACCAACGCCAGGCTGCGGTGGGAGGCTGTCATCACCGCGGACCTGGAAGACGTGCAGTTGATGGCCCAGGCCGGAGACTGCGGGGTCGGCACCCCTGCGGTGGACCAGACGGTGGACGACGTCCTGATCCTCGTCCGACTGGCCCCGAACGATGGTCCGGGAGGAATACTCGGCGGAGCCGGCCCCTGCTTCGTCCGGGACCCCGGGGATCCGCTGACGGTCATGGGAGTCATGGAGTTCGACACCGCCGACCTGCAGAACCTCGAGGACGACGGGTTCCTGGAGGAAGTGATCCTGCACGAGATGGGTCATGTCCTGGGAATCGGGACCTTGTGGGATTACCAGGGACTGCTGGCGGATCCATCGCTCCCATCCAACCCGACGGCCGATCCCCACTTCACCGGCAGCCAGGCCATCGCGGCGTTCGACAACGCCGGCGGCCTGGCGTACTTGAGCGGCAAGGTACCAGTAGAGAACACCGGCGGTGAGGGAACGGCCGATGCCCACTGGCGTGAGTCGGTGCTCGGCAACGAGCTCATGACCGGCTTCATCGGTGCCGGCTCGAATCCCCTGAGCCGCATCACGATCGCATCGCTGGCCGATCAGGGATATCAGGTGGACCTCGCGGCGGCAGATCCCTACAACGTCATCCTGGGCGCGCTTCGGGCCTTTGACACCCGGCCTAAGCTGCGCCTCAAGAATGACCTCCTGCGTGGTCCTGTCTGGAAGGTGGATCGGCGCGGACGGGTGACCGGCGAGCTCCGGTGAGCCGGATCATCGGGCTTGCCGGGATCGGCCTCGCCCTCGCCGGTTGTCGTTCGGCGTCGGGGCGGGCGAGCCCCGAGGAGTGTGCGCCGGTGTCCGCCGAGCTGCCGGCCGGCGGCTCCGTCTCCGGGCTCGCCGGCGAGTATCGTCTGAGGCTCGTGGCCACCTCGGGCGCCAAGCAAGGGATGGCAACCGAGGGCTCGCTGCGCCTCGATCCTCAGCCGGATTCACTTCGCTATCGGAGCAGGCTGGGCGGCGGTACAGACTCGATGGTGCTCCACCCGCTTTTTGGCTCAACCGATGTGGACCTGGCCCGGATCGATGCGGTATCGGTTGGAAGCACCACTTCGCTCGACCCGATGCAGCCGGGTGTGCTGTTCGTGCAGCGTCGGGCCGCTGATGGATCTGACGGGGGAGAGATCATCATTCGCCTGGGGTCGGACGCCAACCGGAGAGATCGCCAGCGGTTTGACGGAGGATACACCGCGCTTCGCGTGCGGCAGATCGGGCCCGAGCGCCTGGCCGGCTCCTGGGCGAGCGGGGTGGCGGCCAAAGAGAGGGCTGCGGGCTTCTTCTGCGCGACGAGGGTGTTAGGGAAGGACGGGAAAGTCGGCATGGAGGGGTAGATACAAAGACGGGAAGGCCGGGAAAGGGATTTGTATCCCTTCCTCACCTTCCCGTCTTTCCCGGCTTTGCCGACCTTCCCGATGGAGGCGCAGGGAATCGAACCCTGGTCCGAGTGAGCTTCCAGAACTGCGTCTACGTGTGTAGGCTCGACTTTTTGCCGTCACTTCGGAGAGGTATCGAGCCGACCCCTCTGAAGCCTATCTCCTGAAGATCTCGCCGGACGCGTCGGAGCGACACGACCAGCTAGCCCAGATTTGCGATTCGATGGTCAGCGCCCCGGGCGGGCTCCAGCCATCGAAGGAGCATAAGCGAGCGTTAGCTCAGCTTACGCAGCCATTGCCAGTTC
>JBDTTD010000138.1:0-6780 GCA_039930805.1 Gemmatimonadales bacterium
GCCACCCTGGAGCGGAACATCCAGGTCGAGGATACCGGGGTGGTGAGCATTCGGTGGCGCACTGGGGCGCTGGGGTCGATGAACGTCACCATGCTGACCTACCCCAAGAATCTCGAGGGCTCGATCACCCTCATCGGGGAAAAGGGCACGGTCCGGGTGGGTGGTGTGGCGGTGAACCGGATCGACCACTGGGAGTTTGCCGATACCGACCCGGACGACGCCAAGGTGGAACAGGCGAGCTACGAGACCACCTCGGTGTATGGCTACGGGCATCCGCTCTACTATGACAACGTGATCAAATCCCTCAAGGGTGAGGCGATGCCCGACACCGACGGCCGGGAAGGGCTTCACTCGCTGGAGATTCTGATCGCCATCTATCAGTCCGCGCGCGACGGGCGGCGGGTGGCCTTGCCGCTGGAATACTGAGATGGGCCGGAAAGGCATCATCCTCGCCGGAGGCACCGGGACGCGGCTGCACCCCGTAACGCGCGCCGTCAGCAAGCAGCTCCTGCCAATCTACGATAAGCCCATGATCTACTACCCGCTCTCCACCCTCATGCTGGCGGAGATCCGGGACGTGCTGATCATCTCCACCCCGCACGATTTGCCCGCGTTCCAGCGGCTCTTGGGAGATGGCGGGCAGTGGGGGCTTTCCTTCTCCTACGCGGAGCAGCCCTTACCCGAGGGATTGGCCCAGGCGTTCATCATCGGGCGGGAGTTTGTCGCCGGCAGCCCCAGCTGCCTGGTGCTGGGCGACAACATTTTCTACGGCCACGAGCTCAGCCACATCCTCCAGCGCGCCTCCCGGCGGACCCATGGTGCCACGATCTTCGGCTATCACGTGAACGACCCCAGCGCGTATGGCGTGATCGAGTTCGACGACTCGGGGCGTCCCATCGGGATCGAGGAGAAACCGGCCAACCCCCGCTCCAGCTACGCGGTCACCGGCCTCTATTTCTACGACGAGCGGGTCGTCGACATTGCGCGGGAGATCCGCCCCTCGGCCCGAGGGGAGCTGGAGATCACCGACGTGAACGCAGCCTATCTCACGCTGGGTGAGCTTCAGGTTGAACGGCTGGGCCGCGGCACCGCCTGGCTCGACACCGGAACCCACGAGTCCCTCCTTCAGGCCAGCCTGTTCATCGAGACGATCGAGCAGCGGCAGGGCCTGAAGATCTCCTGCCCCGAGGAGATCGCCTATCGCATGGGATACATCGATGCCCAGCAGGTGGAGCGTCTCGCGGAACCGCTCGGCAAGACCGGGTACGGCCGCTATCTCCGCCAGATGCTCCAGGAGCAGCGTCGGCGGTGAAAATCACACCAACTGCCAAGATCCCGGAGGTTTTGGTCATCGAACCCACGGTTCACAGCGATGAACGTGGATTCTTTCTCGAGAGCTGGCATGAGGAACGGCTGGCAGCGAAAGGCCTGACTGCCCGATTCGTGCAGGACAATCACAGTCGCTCGGTTCGCGGCACCCTCCGGGGACTGCACTACCAGACGGAGAGTCCGCAGGGCAAACTGGTCCGGGTGGTGTATGGGGCGGTGTACGATGTGGCGGTTGACCTCCGCCGGTCATCGCCGACATTCGGCCAATGGGTCCACGAAGGTCTGACGGCAGACAACCATAAGCAGCTCTGGATCCCGCCGGGCTTTGCCCACGGCTTCTATGTCGTGAGTGAACAAGCCGATCTTCTTTACAAGTGCACCACCTACTACGCCCCGGGTCAGGATCGAGCGCTCCGGTGGGATGACCCCGATCTGGCCATAGACTGGCCGTTGGTTAAAGGCTGTCCCCCAATTCTCTCTGCCAAGGACGCGTCTGCGCCGCTGCTTCGGGACGCGCCCACCTACCCGTGAGTGCCTCGCGCCAGGCGAAAGTCCTCATTACCGGTGCCGACGGACAGGTGGGACGGGAGCTCCAGGCCACGGCGCCATCGACGTGGCAGGTTATCGCCTGCGGGTCGCGCGAGCTCGATGTCACCCGGCCGGACGCCGTGCTTGAGGTCTTCGAACGGGAGCGGCCGGCCCTGGTCATCCAGGCAGCCGCCTACACCGATGTCGATCGCGCCGAGCGGGAAGTGGATCAGGCGGAGAGAGTCAACGTGACCGGGGCGCTCAACGTGGCCGCCGCGACCACCCGGCTGGGCGCCCGGATGATTCACCTCTCTACCGACTTCGTGTTCGACGGCAAGCAGGACCGTCCCTACGGGCCCGAGGATCCTCCCAACCCGATCAGCGTCTATGGCCGGACCAAGCTGGCGGGCGAGCGGGAGGTGAGCCGCGCCACCGGTGGCGCGGCCTTGATCGTGCGGACCGCCTGGGTGTACTCCGAACATGGACGTAACTTCGTCCGTACCATGCTCAGGCTCATGGTAGAGCAGGAACGGGTGAGGGTGGTCGCCGACCAGATAGGCACGCCCACCTGGGGGCGAAGGTTGGCCGAGGCTCTGTGGCGAGCGGCCGATCGCCCCGACGCTCGGGGGATCGTCCACTGGACGGATGCCGGGTCGGCGAGCTGGTATGAGTTTGCGATTGCGATTCAGCAGGAGGCGTGCGGGCTGGGCCTGCTGCCGAACGCCGTCCCGGTGGATCCCATCCGAAGCGATGAGTTCCCGGCTGCCGCTCGGCGGCCCCCATATAGCGTTCTGGACAAGACCTCCGGGTGGGCGACGCTGGGTGGCCCGGCCCGGCCCTGGCGGGAAAACCTGAAAACGATGCTGCAAGGACTCTCGCGTGCGTAATCTGCTCGTCACCGGCGGGGCAGGGTTCATCGGCGCCAACTTCGTGCACTATTGGCTCGGCGCCCATCCGGGGGACCGGATCGTCGTGCTCGATGCGCTGACCTATGCCGGAAACCTGGCAAGCCTCGAAGGCGCCAGCCGGCGCCCTGGCTTCACGTTCGTGCACGGAGACATCCGCACCCCGGGCCTGGCCGCTACCCTGCTGCGCCAGCACGAGATTACGACCATCGTTCATTTTGCCGCCGAGTCGCACGTGGACCGGTCGATCCAGGGCCCGGATGCGTTCGTGGAGACCAACGTCAACGGGACCCACGAGCTGCTCAAGGCTGCCCGGGAGGTCTGGCTGAAGGACGGCCCACCCCCGGACGCTCGATTTCACCACATCTCGACCGACGAGGTGTACGGCTCGCTGGCGCCTTCCGATGCTCCGTTCACGGAGCGGTCGCCCTATGCTCCGAACTCCCCGTACGCCGCCAGCAAGGCGGCGGCTGACCACCTGGTGCGAGCCTACCACCATACGTACGGGCTTCCGGTGACCACGAGCAACTGCTCCAACAACTATGGCCCCTACCAGTTCCCCGAGAAGCTCATCTCCCTGATGCTGGTCAATCTCCTCGATGGCAATCCGCTTCCGGTGTACGGCGATGGCCAGAACGTGCGGGACTGGCTGTATGTCGAGGATCACTGCCGCGCTATCGAGCGGGTGATCGAGGCAGGCCAACTGGGCCAGACGTACAATGTGGGCGGCAATAACGAAATGAAGAACATAGACATCGTCCGGCTCCTCTGCCGGCTGGTCGATGAGACCTTTGCGGGCGATCGTGCGCTGGCCCGCCGCTTTCCCGGGAGTCCCGCGGCGAGCGGCCGGCCGTCCGATGAGCTCGTCACCTTCGTCAGCGATCGACCCGGGCACGATCGACGCTACGCCATCGACGGCAGTAAGGTGGAGCGGGATCTCGGTTTCTCTCCCGGAGAGAGCTTCGAGACCGGAATCCGGAAGACGCTGGCCTGGTACCTCGAGAACGAGCAGTGGTGGCGAGGAGTGATGGATGGGAGTTACCGTGAATGGATGCAGCGGCAGTACGGTGCCGGGGCTATAATTTGGGCCCATTGAGGGGGTCGCTATTCCGAAAGCCGGTGCTTCGCCTATTCATGCCTCGCCGATGAGCCAGGGCAATCCGCAGACCGGGTCGCGGTGCGGTATCTGTGGTGCGAGCTCCTGGGAGATCCTGTACCGGGGACGCATCCGCGCCGGGCGCTTTGGCAATCTGAGCCCGGAGGACCAGACCGTCCTACGATGCACGGCATGCCGGGTGGGGTTCCTTCCCCCTGCGACCCTGGTGGACTATGACTCGGCTCAGTATCGCGAGCTGGTAGACGGCGAGGGCTCGGCGGAGCGCTTTTACGATCTGCATGACGCGGAGCAGGCAGGCAAGCTCGGCATTCTGGGAAGCGGTGAGCTGCGCCATAAGGTTGTGGCGGACGTGGGGTGCGGCGCGGGCTCGTTTCTCGACCTGCTCAGAGGCTTCGCGTCCGCCACGCTGGCGATCGAGCCGACGCGTGGCTTTCACCCGGTCCTGGCAGGCAAGGGTCACGAGGTGTTTTCATACTGTGACGACGTGCCGGCCGAATGGCACGGCCGGGTGGACACCGCGGTCTGCTTTAGCGTGGTGGAGCACGTCCCGGATCCCATAGCGCTGCTCCGCTCCACCCGCCGTCTCCTGCGTCCGGGCGGGGAGCTGCTCCTGAGCACGCCCAATCTGGATGACTGGATGCTGGAGCTGCTGCCGGCCGACTACGGGTCCTTCTTCTTCCGCACCGTACACTCCTGGTACTTCGATGCCGGCAGCCTGAAGCGACTCGCGGCCGCAGCGGGATTTGCCGAGTGCGAGGTGCAGTACATTCATCGGTTCGATCTGTCCAACGTGCTGCTGTGGCTCCGGGATCGCCGCCCCAGCGGCCAGGGGACGGTTCCCATCGGTCCTCCGGTGAGCGCAGCCTTCGCGAGCTGGCTGGAAAGCACCGGCCGGGCCGATTACCTGTACGCCAGGCTCCGGGCGTAAACTCAATACCCCGAACACCGACCAGACCATCGTTCTGCAGGAGGCAGTGCTGAATGCGTCGGATCAAGATCTATGGTGCCGGCTCGATCGGGAATCATCTCGCGCACGCGTCGCGACGCATGGGCTGGGAGGTCACCGTCTGCGATGTCAGCTCCGCCGCTCTCGAGCGCATGCGGCACCAGATCTATCCCTCCCGCTACGGACGCTGGGATGACGGCATCGGTTTGCACCTGAATCAGGACGCACCCACCGGCGGTTTCGATCACATTTTCATCGGTACCCCTCCCGAGTTCCATCTCTCGCTGGCACTCGAGGCCCTGAAGGAGAACCCCACGACGGTGATCGTGGAGAAGCCGGTCTGCCCGCCCTCCCTCGCCCTGGCTCAGGAGCTCTGGACTGCCGCCAAGGCTCGAAAGATCCGGGTATATGTCGGCTACGACCATGTGGTCGGGAGAGCCACCCAGAAGGCAGAGGAGCTTATCTCCTCTGGTGAGTTCGGCGAGACTCAGACCCTCGATGTCGAGTTCCGGGAGCACTGGGGCGGCATCTTTGCGGCCCACCCCTGGCTCGACGGACCGGCGGACAGCTATCTCGGATTCTGGGAGAAGGGTGGGGGAGCCAGCGGTGAGCACTCCCATGCCATCAACCTGTGGCAGCATTTCGCCCATGTGGTCGGCGCCGGCCGCGTAGCCGAGGTGGATGCAAGGCTCCGGTACGTAACCGACGGGCTCGCGGACTATGATGACCTCTGCCTCATCAACCTGCGCACCGAGCATGGCCTGGTCGGCCGGGTGGTGCAGGACGTGGTGACGACTCCCCACCGTAAACGGGCGAGGATCCAGGGCACCAGCGGCGCAGTGGAATGGGTATGCAACTACAACGCCGACGGCGATGCCGTGGTGTTGCTCCGTCCGGGGAAACCGGACGAGGTGATAAGCCTGCCCAAGAAGCGGCCGGATGACTTCGTGCGCGAGCTGGAGCACATCGAGGCCGATCTGCAGACCCCCGGGAGCAACTCCGGCATCCGTCTGGAGCGGGGTCTGGATACCATGCTGGTGGTGGCCGCCGCCCACCGCTCGGAGCAACAGGGCCGCCGCATCCAGCTGGACTACGACCAGGGCTACAGCCTGGACGCGCTGACCCCGGCCGAAGGGGAAAGCGAAAGGCATACTGCGAGGAGCGCCCGTGAAGGCTGACTTCGACTTTCGAAACCTGTTCGTCCTGGATCTGGCCAACAATCACCAGGGCCAGGTCGAGCACGGGCTCCGGATCATCCGCGAGGTGGCGGAGGTGGTGCGCTCGCGCGGCGTCCGCGCCGCACTGAAGTTCCAGTTCCGCGACCTGGATACCTTCATTCACCCGGGCCATCGGAGCGGGAGCAGGAACAAGCACATCCCCCGCTTTCTCTCCACCCGCCTGTCGCGCGCCGATTTCACCACCATGACCGCCGAAGTCCGGCGGCAGCAGATGGTGACGATGGCCACCCCGTTCGACGAGAGCTCGGTGGACCTGATCGACGAGCTGAGCATCGAGGTGGTCAAGCTGGCGAGCTGCTCGGCCACCGACTGGCCGCTGATCGAGAAGATCGCCCGCTGCAACAAGCCCGTCATCTTCTCCACCGGCGGGTTGAGCCTGAAGGAGATCGACGACCTGGTCAGCTTCTTCGATCACCGGCGGGTGCACTTCGCCATCATGCACTGTGTGGCGATCTACCCGACCCCGGACGAGCGGATGCAGCTGCACCAAGTCGAGATGCTGCGCAACCGCTACCCTCGCATCACCATCGGGTTCTCTACTCATGAGAAACCCGAGGAAGCCATGGCCGTAGCGGTGGCGGTGGCCAAGGGTGGCCGGATGCTCGAGCGGCACGTGGGGGTCGAAACCGAGTCGATCAAGCTCAACGCCTACTCGTCCACGCCGGCTCAGCTCGGAGCCTGGATCGGCGCCGCGCAGCGGGCCCTGGCGCTCGAAGG